>CAYMRF010000014.1:0-25385 GCA_964392765.1 uncultured Pseudomonadota bacterium | reverse complement strand
AAGTCATAAGCAGGTGCGAAATAATTAAGAGCAGCTACATGAGCCAATTAGAGAGTGAAGTATTAAGAAGCGGTAAACCAGCACTGGTAAAAATTGGCGCTAAATGGTGCAGTGCATGTAGCCGTGCAAAAAAACCATTAGAAAAAATATCTAATGATCCACAATTGGAAGGGATTATTTTTGCCGTAGTAGATGCGGATGTAAGCCCAGATATTTCTAAAAAATATGCAGTTACAGGATTACCAACTTGGATATATCTAGATAAAGATGGCAAAAAATTCCACCAAGAAGCTGGATTTTCAGAAAATTTAAGAAATGATGTGATCGCAAAATTTGCTGGTATGACTTCTGGCGCAAGCTCAGCAGCAGCAACTCCGGAAAAAAAAACGCAAGAAGAAGTAGCCCCTCAAGTAACGCAAACCGCACCACAAGAAGAACAACAACTAGCCGTAACAGAAGAAGCAGCTAGCGAATCGGGCACCTGCGCAGCGGCTGAAGAAAGCTTCTTTACGCGTGCATATAACTCAGTAACAGGATTCTTTACTTCAATTTTTGATACCGTTCGCGGCTGGTTTAGATAAGTATTACGATATATAAAAAAATATATATTAAAATGCAAATCGCCGAAGATCTTTTTAAGAGTTTCGGCGATTTGCATTTTAAAAAAGAAGTCACTCAATTAAAAATTATATTTCACACCCAAAGTAATAGGGAATGCAAGTTCTGTTCCCGATCCGCCAATGATCAATGAATTTAATGTAGTCCCTAATTGGTTTGCCCCGCAGTTAGCAGGTCCGCAGGTTGCAACCACTTCGGCACAGAACACCAAAGACCAGTTTCCACAGATGCAATAATCAAGCCCGATTTGGCCGCCGCCGGCAAATGCAGTATTGCGGGCGATAAGACTGCCACTATTGTTGCAGCATGGATTCGCATTTGGGAAACAAAGCCCACAAATGCTCGAAGTTACTTCAAACCCAGAAGAGCCTTTATGATGCACTAATCCAAGTTTGCCACCTAAGAATACTGAGAGTCCATCAAAGTAACACCAGCATCCACCGCGATCGAAGTAATAGCGCGCACCAACATACCACTCAACTAATTTATATTTGCTGCTGCCACTTAACGCAAGACTTGCAGGAGCCAATGATGGCAGTGTGCTTTTTGCTTTTGCTTGTACATAATTTACTTCAGTAAAAATATTTGAGTTAGCAGAAAGCGCATAACTCAATTGACCGCCCACTTGCCATGGCAGATGAAACAGTTTTGAAAATTTTGGAATTTGTACTCCGGATGAAACTACCGGCGTTGCTAAACAATTAATCACGGTAAAATCACCTCTATTTCTCCAAAGTATCGGACGAATGCCTGCTTGAAATTGCACTCCCCATGCGCCACAATACAATGGCTCGCATGAACATTCATATTCATTACCACGATCAAAAAGTAATGCGTGTGCAGGTGCTGCTGATGCAAGAAGTGCAGCGCAAAGAAATTTAATAATTAGTCTCATAAGACTCCTTTATTTATAAAAAAATTATTCATAGTTGCAACCTACAATTTTAGATTTATTTAAATCAAGATTTAATTATTTTTGAAACCGTTGATTTGTTTTTTTTTTTTGCAAATATCAGATAGAAAAGTTTGTTAATCTCTAAAAAAGGAGTCTCTTTTATGAGAATTTTTCATAATTTTAAACCTATTCTGTGGGCAATAATTTTTGCCATAGGTGGTTTAAGTACCGTCTCAAATCAATATGCTGATAGCAAATGTAAAAAGAAAACTGAATCAAACGCATGTTTTGTTAAACATGTTATCACGCTCCAATTAGCAGATTCACTCGGATTTCCGGTTGCCGGAACTGAATTTGATGTCACCATCACCATCGTTAAAATAGGTTGCGTGGTTACTGTTTATCTTCCAACCATTAACTTCCAAACCGGCCCTTCAGATAATACCAGTGAAGAGCTTGCAGGTGTTTCACCCCTTTTACCTGGTGGCTATATCTTCACCTCAGGCAAGTTTTTACCCGAAGAATTTAGACCTACTGATTTAATGCCGATAGCGGTAGTGGGCGCATCGAACAATGGATTGAGCGAAGGATTCACCTATCAACAAGATCCTTCTACATTGCCAAATCCACCCGTTGGTTATATTGTTCAAGTGACCAATGCAGGGGAAATTAATATTCAAGGTGCAGGCACCTTCGGTAATATTATTGCTCCGGGAAATCAGATCCTTTTCCCAACAAGTATCTCTTATGTTATTGATCAAAATGCGCAACTGTGCAACAACATCACGGTGAGCAATGGCGCAACCGATGTTACACAATTTACGGGCGGCGTAGCATTTGATAGTATTCGTGATTTCCATGTGTGTGACGCGTATAATGGAACGGTTGTTTATGCATGGACCGATAACTCCATGATTCCTGATAAAACAATTAGAACTTTGAATTTGATGGTAGCAGTTGGAAAAACCGATGCCAATGGCAATCTTATTATGGGTGCGCCGGTTCAACTTACTGATTTCTCTCCAAATACGATTGCATGGGATACTGCGGTAGCCATCAATCGAACCAATCCAGATAATATTATTGTTTCCTATGGATATCTAGATAGAAATGCATTTGTTTTCCAACCTGCACGCGCAGTATCATTTGATGGTGGACAAACGTGGCCTGCACCATTCCCTGGTCTTGCCTTTGAGGGTTCAATAACTGGTAACACACTCACCGTAACGCAAGTGATCGTTGGAACCATAGAAATTGGTACTACGTTAATAGCAGAACTTCTTTTCTTGCCTGATACGCTTTTACCTAATACCGTTATTACCGGGCCTATAACGGTAAATCCTGATGGAACGGGAACCTATCAGCTTAATAATGTGCAAAACGTTCCGTTAACTACTTTTACGGCAACCACCCTTCAACCGAACGGACCAATTGCGATTGTTTCTCCATTTGCAGATGGCTTTGGCGATTGCCGTGGTGTGCAATCCGATACAGTTGGCAATATTTGGTATAGCTGCACGGAATTCCTGAGTCCCGTGAGTGATTTTAATAATACTCCCGTGTTTGCAGTGAGTACCGATCAAGGTGTTACCTATACCAGAGTCTTTACTGCACCACCATTACCAAACCCATCAGCAGATTTCTATGATCACCCTCAATATACCTTTATGGGTGATCTTGGTTTAGGAACATATGGCCTGGTTTATCAAACTACCATCATTGATCAGCCATCTCCTGCAGTATCGGCTGATTTTACTCCTTCATGGGGATTCCTGCCTATTTTCGGCTTGTATCCAAACGTTGGTGCACCACAGTTTGTGATTTTACCCCAATTTACCAATAAGATGTTCCAAGGACTTCCTGCAGCGTCTAAAGATGGCCGCATTTGGTTCCAAGGAATTTCTTTCACGCAAAGCGATGCGCCGACTATGCCATATACCTATATCACTCCGCGTGTAGTTGGCTTTAAATCTCCGGGTGATCTGGATGAAAACTGGGCTGGGCCATGGCATGTTCGATTGGTTAATAATAGTGGAACTGGTTATTTCACCGAAGGGATTACATCAACAATTTCATCGCCCGTCTTTGGCTTCTTCCCTACCTCACAACGCTCGATGGTATATGATGAGAGACGCCAAGCGCTTTACATAATTGTTTCGGGCCAAACTCCGGATTATTCTCAAAACATGCGTCTCACCTTTATTATCTCACGCGATAACGGACTCACCTGGAGTAACCCAATTGATATATCAACAACTGCGTTTGCGAATCGCGGATTCCAATCCATGGCACTTGACGAAGTTACCGGGAATCTGGTAGTTGGATGGTACGATGGACGTAACTATCCAACATTCCAATCATTAGAATATATGGCAGCTGTGATACCTGCTGCAACATTGGATTGCTTAGTAAATAGTATTCCGCTTACTAATCCATTGTTTTCAATCCCTGCGGTAGATGAAACTCCTGCGCCGCAAGTTTTGCAACGTCAAAGTTGCAAAGCGCGCGATCTGGAAAACGCTGAAGGAATGAAACAAAAGATTATTGAAAGAAGAAAATTAAGCTAAGGATATAAAAAGAAAAAGCCTCGGATTGTGTAATGCAATCCGAGGCTTTTTTATTTTAATTAATCATTAATTCCGGATGAGGCAAATATTTGAATACCGATTGCGCTCTTTGAAAAAATGCCTGCAGATCATTATTGATATCTTTAATCATCTCTTGATAGCTCATAATACCCATCAAGAATAAACGCACTTGTTTGCTACCTGCTGCTTTATCAAATATTGGTTTAAAGTCGATTGGAGCTCCCGCTTTTTTCATAGTAGCCACGGTCGCAAGAAACGCATTAAATGCATTCACTTGATTAATATTAGGCATAGATAATTTTAAGCCGCTATGATTCTCTTTTTTTCGCTCACAATAAAATTTATAAGGCGTACAATTAATTCCATATGTTTTTAATTGTAAAGCCAATTCTTGCCATGCAGATTGGGCAATCGCCAATGATTCAGGCAGGCTGATTACTTGAAATGCATCGGAAGTGCCCACTGCCACATCAAAGGGCTTCACTTCTCCCAATAATCCTAAAAAACAATATCCGTGGCATGATGCTTTGCTTGCAATATTCGGAGAAAGCGGCGCATGCAAATCCGCAAGGCCATATGAGCGATCATATTCTTTCATGGGTATCACTACCAGTTTTGCTTTTTTTTCTAACACATGATTATTAAAATATTCAGCCAATTCACCCACCGTCATTCCATGGCGTAACGGAATCGATGCGATTGATATGAATGAGATTAAGGTAGGATCTACTAATGGCCCTTCCATAGCTTTGCCCAATGGATTAGGCCGATCAAAAACCACCACTCGTTTGCCTTCTTGCGCTGCCCATTGAAGCACCATGAATAGTGTGGAAATATAGGTATAATGGCGCATACCCGAATCTTGAATATCAAAAAAAATAGCGCCTATATTTTTAGTCATTTCAGAATCAATTTTTCTACCCGTGCCATTTTTATACAAACCGATAACAGGAATTCCGGTTTTCACGTCAATGCCATCTTTTACATCGCGCTCTAGATCCAATTTACCTTCTACGCCATGCTCGGGAGCAAAAATTGCAGAAACTTTAAAGCCTTTTTTCATCAGAACATCTATGGTACGATTTCCTTTTTGATCTTTACCGGTTTGATTAGTAACCAATCCCACGGATATATCTTGATTCAGATAGTTCCAAACAAATCTGCTTGAAATATTCTCGATACCAAGCTTGAACTCTGCGTGGATCAATCCGACGCTGCATAATAAAAATAATGATATTTTCCCAAACATCTTTCTTCCCCTTTTTTACAAGAGCACAACCCGTGGTGCTGGTTTATAGATAAAAGAATGCTGCGCTTTGTTATAAAACATTTTTAAATTTTTGTTAACTTCATGTTCTAAATCATGGCGCGAAAATTTGCCATCTAAAAAATCGCGAATTTTTTTACCGCCAAATGCACGATCAAATTCCGATGAATAGGTGAGTTTAATCCCCGCATCTTTAAAGAAATTAAGTATAGCCACAATCGTTGCAAAGGAAGAGAATTGATCCACATTGGGCACAATCAAACGCAATCCGGCAAAAGTTTGTTTGTGCGTAGTATGATAGCGATACCAAGAAGTTTCAACGCCATATTTTTTAAGAATTGTTCGCAGTTCAAACCATTTTTGCTTAGGGAATTTTAACGATTCAGGTAACGCTAAACATTGAAACGCCATATCAGTGCCCATACCAATATCAAAGGGCCCTACAGAACTAAGTACCGTTAAAAAACTAGAGCCATAATACGCATCAATATTGGTAAGCAATGAACCGTGTAAGGTTGCCATGGCATCATCGCAAGAGATACGCTTATACTCCTGCATGGGTACTACAAATAATTGCGCTGCTTGGCTCAATATCATACTGTTATAATAACGTGCAAGCTCGCCAAATGTCATCCCATGGCGCATGGGGATGGCAAGCAGTTCTTCCGCAGATCCATTTGCCGAAAGAAATCCTTCCATTGAAGAACCCATGATATTGGGCCGATCAAGAACTACCATAATTTTCTTTTGCGATGCGGCGCTTTGAAGGGCTTTTACTAAAATAGCCAAATGCGAGCTTGGACTCATACCATTGTCTTGCAAATCAAAAAAAAGCACATCAACATCTTTAAACGCATATTCCTTGGCTTTCTTTATGGAATCAATATGGGGCAACAATGCAATCGGTACGTGTGTGACATCATCCACCATTTCCCAATTAGCGCCTCTTTTATACGAGTAAAAATCATCTTCGGGAATGTAAATTTTCTTTAAGCGAACTCCTTTTGAAAGAAGAACGTCTACATTTCGATTGCCTTTTTGATCGACTCCCGTGTGATTGGTGATAAGTCCTGCCGTATAATCTAATTTACGATTACTGCTTAAACTTTTTAAAAAATCAGAAGAGATATTTTCTAATCCCAGCTTGAAATGAATGGGTCCTGCCTGTGCTTGGCTACTAGTAGAAGTAGAAACAGATCGTTCATCGCGGAAAAAAAATTGCGGTAAAAGTAAGGCAACAAAAAGAACAAAAAATACCCGTACAAAAGAGAATATATACGTTTTTTTGCAATTCTTTCCCTTGTCCATTGCTGGATCTCCCCCTACTTTTTACCGATGATTTAAAAATAATCATCGGGATTCCCCTAAATCATAAGTAAGGTTACCAGGGCTAGAATTTATACTGCAAGAAATTTCTAATAATCAATTAAAAATTAATTTAGAATAATGTTTTTTTCTTTTGATTTAAATATTCGGAAGTAAAGCGTCTGCTTGATCAATTAAGATTCTGCATTTAGCGGTAAAATCTTCTCGATATCCATTTCTTTGTATCACAACTCTACTTGCGTGTTGTCCGGTAATCATTTTAATAAGATGTAAACGTTCATTGCTCCCAGTTTTTAAAGAATACCGTACATAATTGCCTTCTTCACTTCTGCCCGGCACTTTCAATAGCTCGATATACTGCTTTCCTTCTGAATCTGAGATGTTACAGGACACAATGCGGGCATTTCTTTCGCTCGTAACGCGCATAATCTCATCAAAATCTGGTTCAGTTCTTTCTTCTCTTTTCATTCCAAAAAGATGGCCGGTACATAAAACACCAATTAATAGAAATAAGTAAAATCTATTTAACTTCAAGAAGCTCACCGTGCAAAGTTAGTGAGGAGATAATGCATCAACTCTATCTATCATACTTTTATATTTACCATCGCAATCTTTTTTAAACCCTTGTACCACATCTTCGGACCAGCAAACAACGTTCATGCCCGTTGTTGGAATCATGTACATGATAAAAAGTCGGTCTTTCAAAGATATTGATCCTACAAACATATATTGCAAAACCTCACCACGGGCAGATTTAATCAAGCCTTTATGAACTCGCGCAAAGGTTAATTCTTTATAGGGTATCTCACATTGCTTGGTATAAATGCGGCTATATCTGCCTTCCCCCATTAGCTGTAAGAGCTCAGAATTAACTTCTTCTTCTGCTAGTTGCATCGCAAAAAGGTGATTAGCTAATAAAATACAAACCACAAATACAAAAAATAGCTGCCTATTTTTCTTAATCACGCTATCCTTTCACAATTCGAACCAGCTGCATATTTTCTTCCGAAATTACATTAAGCCAATTTGAATCGGAATTTTCTTGAGCCAACGTTGAAAAAAAGCTCCCCTCCCAACATCCTGAAGTGATTTGGATTATATAAAGTTTTTGAGCAAATCGAGGAGTTGAAAAGATATATTTAGTATAGGTGCATTCCGAATTGCGTCCCCTATAAACTTCACATTCCTTAAAATGAGACAAAAACCGATTGCTAATTTCTGTTCGGTTCAATGCACCTTCACTAAATTGTGATAAAGCCAGAACTGGAAATTCTCTTTTCATTGCAAAAAAATTACCGGCGTATAAAACAACCGCGATACTGAATAGGTAAAATCTAATTGTTATCATAAAAAATCATTCACTTTTTGCCGAAATAAGCTCTTCAATGTAATTGGCTATTTTCTCATATTGACCGGTAGAGTCTTCTTGAAAATTCATGGTATAGCTTTTTGCAAACACTTTATTTGCATCAGAGCCAGAAAGCATCTTAAAAATTTGTAAGTTAATGTGCATTGGTAAGTCTATGTGCACTTTATCGATGCCAAGCTTGTAGACAAGGAACTGGCCTTGCTGAGTTTCGCCCATTAATTTATAAGCGTGTTTAAATCTTTTGCCATTTTGATCGATGAGATTGCACGCTGCTTCTGCCACAAGTTTAGGTGTCACGCGTGTAATGCAATTTTCTAGGTCTGAAGGCGTTCTACGTTTCATTGAAAAAAGATGGCTGGTGCATAAAACACCAGCCAACAGTAATAAACTATATTTCATTGTTAGATTAACACCAGCAATAAGGAGATTACTGACATTAATTTAATAAGAATATTCAAAGCAGGGCCAGAAGTATCTTTGAATGGATCGCCCACGGTGTCGCCCACAATTGCGGCTTTATGAGTTTGGGAACCCTTTCCACCAAAATGGCCGGCTTCAATATATTTCTTTGCATTATCCCATGCACCGCCACCATTTGCCATCATAAGCGCAAGCAATACACCTACCAGTGTAGCGCCTACCAGCATTCCGCCTAAAGCTTCTTTGCCTAATCCATAACGAACAATAACAGGTAATGCAACGGTGATAACTCCCGGAATAATCATTTCATGAAGAGCCGCTCTGGTACTAATTGCAATGCAACGCTCATAATCTGGCTTTGCAGTGCCTTCCATAAGACCAGGAATCTCTTTGAATTGGCGGCGAACTTCCATCACCATTTTCAATGCTGCATCACCGACTGAACGCATGGTGAATGAACTAATCAAGAATGGAAGAGCTGCACCAATAAAGAGACCAACTAAAACTAAGGGGCTCAACACATCAAGGCCAGGCAAATGCGCCTCTTTTGCATATGCAGAGAAGAGTGCAAGTGCCGTTAACAATGCAGAACCAATAGCAAAACCTTTGCCCATTGCTGCGGTGGTATTGCCTAATGCATCCAATTTATCGGTAATTTTTCTTACTGATTCGCCAAATCCTGCCATTTCAGAAATTCCACCCGCGTTATCAGCAATCGGGCCATACGCATCAACGGTCATGCTGATTCCCACGGTTGCAAGCATTGCTACCGCAGAAATTGAAACGCCAAACAAGCCGCCACCATAATAGTTAGCAAGCAAAACGATGAATGATAAAATTACTACCGGAGCAACGGTTGATTCCATACCCACTGAAAGACCATAAATAATATTGGTCGCTGCGCCTGAGCGTGCGCTTTCAGCAGTTTTTCTGACTGGCGCACTACCGGTATAATATTCGGTGATGAGCCCAACAATAATTCCTGCCACGCAACCTAGCACAATTGCAATAAAGAGTGCTTGATCCATGCCGGTGTAGCTTAAATAGAAATATGATCCGAGTAATAAGAAGACGATTGCGATATAGTTTGCAACGCGCAACATAGTTGCTGGTTCAAGGCGCAATATGATATTTGATGCAAGTCCTGCAACAGAACCGATCATACCAATTGCTGCCAACATTACCGGGAAGCTCACATATAATAAATTGTTTCCATAGGTTTCAAGTCCCAAGATGATTGAGGCAATCATAGCGCCGACATATGATTCATAAATATCAGCACCCATGCCCGCAGTATCACCCACGCAGTCACCCACGTTATCAGCAATTACTGCCGGATTGCGTGGATCATCCTCAGGAATTCCTGCTTCAATTTTACCCACTAAATCGGCACCAACGTCAGCAGATTTGGTATAAATACCACCGCCAACACGAGCAAAAAAAGCAACCAAGCTGGCACCAAAGCCAAAGCTGGTGATCAAAATTGCAAAATCAGCGCGACCTGCATACAAATAAAATAAAAGGCCTAATCCGAGTAATCCGAATGCTGCTACGGCAAAACCCATCACGCCACCGCCAAAAAATGCGATAGAAAACGCTGCTTGTTCACCTTTATCTTTTGCCGCCATCGTGGTTCTCACGTTGGCATCAGTTGCGGCATTCATTCCGATATAGCCGGCAGCCATAGAGAGGAATGAACCGAATATAAAGCACATTGCGGCAGTTACGCTCACAAAGAAGCCTAATGCGAGAGCAATCAATGCTACTACGATTGCAATAATCTGATATTCTTCACGCAAAAAGGTCATTGCTCCCTTGCGAATAGCGGTAGCAATCTCTTGCGCGCGCGGACTATCTACAGAAATACTCCGTATCTTCATTAGGAGAGCCGCCACAACGGCTAGCCCCAATACCGAGGTTGCTAAAGCAATTACAAAAAACTGGAATATCTCCATGAAATCTCCGAAAAAAGAAAAAAAATGGGTTACCTTTGAAACAAAATTATAGTGTACTAAAGCGGCTTTATTTGTCAAAAGCTATGCGTTTAATATGCTCTCTTGAGGATCATACTTGAGCTTTCTTCTGCTATCATTCATCAAGCAGACGCTCTCTTCTTTTACGCACGCAAGCGCTTGGCTGAAGGTGGGCTTTTCGGGCGCCTCCTCCGGTTTATGTGCCGTCTTAGCAAGACTTTTGGGATTGGGCTTTATATCGGGTGCAGAATTGGCTCTTCGCGAGAAAATTTCACGAGCTGTTGCAAGAACAGAAACTTTTGGAATTGTGGACTCAGAAGGCGATTTTTTTACCTTTGGGGTTTTATATTCCATGGAGACTGCAAGAGGGGTGCAGCAAGATCCAGCCAAGACTATGCTTATTATCATTTTCATATAAGATTCCTTCTTTAATAAGGACAATAAAGCATACGCCTTGAGGCTAGAAAAAAATCAAAGGATAAACAAGCTTATTGTTTCTCTTCCGCCGGGGCTGAAGATTGATTTAAATTTTTATGAGAATCGCGTAATGCGATAGCGGATCCTCGCGGAGAGTCAATGCGAGAGCCGCCAATGCGAGAACCTTTTGGCGTGAGTTGTCGGTCAAACTTAGGCATATCCTTAGGAATCAAAACAAGGGAATAGTTAATGAATGGCAACTTAATAATACGCCCACTATCGAGCGGTATCGCTTCTTGATATTGCTTCTTTGCTTCTTTCGATTTTTTATCCATGGCACCTATGGGCAATACGCCGAGCATGATTCCAAAGAGTGCCAATACCATAATTTTTTTCATATTTATACCTATTAAATTAAGAGAAAGTCCCGTATTTTTTATTAAAAGGGTGATATGATTCGCGCAAAGCTACCATTTTAGATTTATCGCGAGGGTCGATGATTGCAAGCTCTTCAGGAACTGATACATATGTATTCATAAAGGGGACATTTATTATAGTAACTCTCTCAAGATTTATTCTACCGTTTCTTATCATTTTCAACACGTGGGCTGTATCCATCGCAGATGCTGAAACGAACCATCCCAGATTTACAAGTAAAGCAAAATACATAATTTTCATAAAAACTCTCCTTACTTTTTGTTATCTTTTGAAGAGCTGCCCCAGGGCTCAGGTTGATTTGGGCCTTTTTGCTTAGGGACAAGCATTAGCTTATATACAGGAAGGAAGTTGATCGTGATTATAGAAGAAGCCTTCGCTTTTGCTTCTCTTTTTATTTTTGAGCCTTGGGACTCTTGAACATTTCTATCCATAGCAAATGCAGGCATAACACTGATAGCCAATAGAATGGGCAATATATTTTTCATAACAAACTCCATTTTTAGTCAATCTATATTACAGATATACCATTTTAATATAGCCCAAATTCGAGAAAATTACAAGTCTGGTCGGCCTTGCCCTACAGGTTCAAAACTATGTTTTTTTCACTAAAAGGCACCTTTTGGCCCCCTATAATCTGATATTGCTCCGGCCCCTTGCCCAAGAGGGCAATAATAGCCCCTTTTCGGGATATTCCAATGGCCTTCTTAATAGCCACTTCTCGATCCAATTCGCAGGCTGCTTTGCCGTTTTTCTCTGCAGGGATGCCTGCATAAATAGCAGCAATAATATCGGTAGGGTTCTCTGAGCGAGGATTATCAGTAGTGATAAAAACATGATCGGCATATTCCGCCATTATTTGGCCAAGAATTGGCCTCATTTGAGCATCCCGATCCCCGCCGGCGCCCGCCACCACAATTAACTGATCGGTAAGCGAACGCAATAAGGGCAACACAGTACTAAATGAAAGCGGATTATGGGCATAATCAATAAAGCAGACTGCACCATTAGAAAGATCATACCGCTCGAGTCTACCGGGCACCCCTTTAAATGTGCGCAATCCTTGGGCAATAGATTCAGCTGGAATGCCCAGCTTTAATGCCATGCCATTCGCTGCTAGAATATTATAAAGGTTGAAAGAGCCAATTAATGCAGGGCACTTGGCAGAAATAGTGCGCTCGCCGTTAGCAATAGTCGCCTCTACTCCCTGTACACTGCTTGCAACATTGGTAGCAGAAACTTCAGCCTGCATGCCAAAGCCCGTTGCATGATACTTTTCTATAAAGTGCGCAATTTTGGCGTCATCAGCATTGATGAGAACGGGAATGCCCGGTTTAGCTTGTGCAAAAATTTCAGCCTTTGCTGCAAAATATTCTTCTTCTGATGCATAAAATTCGCCATGCGCTTGAGCAAAATTGGTGTAAATTATGCCATCAAATTCTAAACCCGCCACGCGATGGAGCGAGAACGCTTGAGCTGCTACCTCCATCACCACATATTTTACACCTGCATTTATGCAGGTAAAAAAGAACGCATGCAAGTAATCCGGATGCTGAGTCGTGAGTTCTGTTGCGAATTCTTGATCGCCAATTTTATTTTTCACGGTAGAAAGCAAAGCCGTTTTATGGCCCGCATTTTGAAATAGATGATGCAATAGCCATGCAGTAGTAGTTTTACCTTTGGTCCCGGTGATCGCAATAATTTTTAATTTGTCTGCCGGATTGCCCCAGGCAGTAGCAGAAAGTAATGCCAAAGAACGGCGCGCATTGGGCACAAATTGCAATTGCGCTTCTGCTTGCTTAATTGCCTCAATAATTTCAGGCGAAATGTCGGCAGTGTATTCAGCAACGATAGTACGAGCACCCTTTTGCAAGGCGAGCGGCACAAAATCTATGCCATCTTGCTTGTGCCCTTTCACCGCAACAAAAGTGGAATTTTTTCCAATGTAATCGGTGTGGCATGAAACGGGCCAAATCTTTGATAAATTAATCTGTGAATTCATTCTTTTTCGCTCACGGTTGAATCTTCATGTGGTTGTAATTGTTCTGCGATCCTCTTCCATTGCAATTCCAATTGCATGAGAGTTGCTTTGCGATTCTTTTTGCCTAATAGTATATATTTCAATAAGGTGCCATTAGTATGAATATGCTCAATCGCTTTCGCGCACTCTTGCCCAATCTCTTCAGGCTTTAAGTCAAACGATCTGAGAGAATATGCCGCTGCAATTACCGCCTGAGAATACCTTCTCACAAATGATCGCATGTTTGCAATGCGTCGTTGGCGCGTTTTTGAATCTTTTGCATAAAAGCCATTTTCAAAATTTTCACACGCAGACCATGCGTGGTTAAATCCGGACTGTATATTCCCTATAGCTTGGCAATACTTAAGTGCCACCGCTCGAGAAACCCCGGGAACATAATAAAAACGTTTTGAATATTTATCTTCTTCTGATTGTTCCAGCACCTTATTCAAGCTACGAATTTCTTGCTTATTTTCTTCACCCTCTTTGAGCTTCTTGCTTTGTTTTGGAATCGGTTTTAATGGAACTTGTTTTATTTGCTCTTGACGCTCACTTAAATATTTTTTCTCTGCTTCAGACAGCGGCGCAGATTTAACTTTTTTCAATGGCATCTGCTCTTCCAATACGAGAACTCTTTTGCCCATAGTCAAAGAAGAAGACACACATAAAAACAAAAGTGAAAGCGCAATCTCAAATGCTATTTTCATTCGTGAACACCCGTAGGTAATGCTATAAGAGAGCCGTGATAGCGTAACGATATTTCTATTATTTTTTTCCACTCATTTTGAAAATGTTCATAAATGGCTTGATCTTCATAAAGTAATCGAATGGCGTGCTCGCATTCCGGGCCGATTTCATCATAGCTTAAATCAGATGTTCGCAATGAAATCGCTTTTTCAATGATAAGGGTAGAATATTCTACTAAAAAAGGTCTCACTTCCTGCATTTTTTGTCTAAACGATGCATTAAAGCATTTGCCATCTTCATAATTAGCGCAATCCCAATGCGCATTACTAAATCCCCTTTGCCAGCGCTCCATGGTGCAGCAATATTTTTCTGCTAATACTCTTGGCACGCCAGGAACATAGTAAAATCTGCTGGGATATTGTTCATTTTTTTGCTTTTCATGCGCAATCATCATCTCATGTAAACGCTGATTATCATCCGCATCAAATTTCTTCTCAGTTGCCTGAAAATCCATTCCTATAACGGTTGTTTTCGCTTGCGCAATGGCTTTTGAAGATGCCCGTCCTTTTCTTTTCATTCCATGCGCATTAAGCGCCAATGCAACAAAAAAAATCAGGAACAAAAAAGCTTTTTTCATAATCTTTCTTGCGAGTTATTTCTCTAGATTTTTAAATGATTGCAAACCATTTCTGATCACCGGTAAGAGGCAAACAATACCAATTAAATTAATGGTAAGCATACATGCCAGTGAAATATCAACTAACGCCCATAACGAAGTAACTTTATTCGTATACGCACCAATAAATGCGCACGCGCAATAGATCATAATAAATAAAGAAGAAAGACGATTGCCGGTAATAGTATCCCATGCTGATTTGGTAATATAGGCGTAAGAAACCATCACCCCAATGCCAAACGCGGTTGATAAGAACGTGACTATCCAGCCACCAATGCTACCAAATACCGTTTGATATGCAGCGATAGTTAAGGCTGTGCTAGTTGCTCCGGAATTCCAAACACCACTGGCCACAATGCACAATGAAATGGTAAAACATACGAGCGCGCTCACTAAGGAAGTTGCCATTGCCATAATCGCATCGCGCACCGGATGAACTGAACCGGTTTGCCCGAATAAAATTGCCGCAGTTCCTAATCCAGATTCAGTTGCATTTATTGATCGTAAAATACCAAACTGCATCGCTTGCTGAATGGTGAATCCAGCCATGCCGCCTGCAAATGCCTTCATGGTTAACCCACTATTTATAATAAGCTTCAGCGCAGGAATAATTGCTTGATAATGATAGATCAAAATAATAATCGCGGAAATAAAGAAAAGCCCTACTTTGAGGGGCACAATCATTTGAGAGAATTTCACAATGCGCTCAGCACCGCCAATAACCGCATATAAAATAAAGAGAGTAAGAATAACTGCCGTTACAAGTAATGGAATATTCCAGGTGGTAAACATGCTTAAGCTGATCGAATTTGCTTGCGTGGCGCCGGCGCTTATCAATCCAAAGATAAAGCAGCATACGGCATAGGCATAGGCAAAATAGACACCGCCCTTTATTGCTCGCAAATAGAGCATAGGGCCGCCAATCTTAGTATTTTTAGGCGCATGCAATGCAAAATGGGTGCTTAAGAATACCTCAGCAAATCGCACAGACATTAAAAGAAGCGTAATAATTATAAGCCACAGTGCAGCACCAGGGCCGCCAGAATAGATTGCCGTTGCCATACCCGCCAAGCTGCCATTACCGATACTCACGTTGAGGGTATTAATAAACGCTTGAATCGGACTCATATCCGATTTGCCTTCAGAACTAGAAGGAGCAAAGGTATATTTCCAGGCCGTAAAGAAGTAGCGCAACTGAACAAATTTGAGCGCGAGGGTGACAATAATACTCACGCCAATTACAAAGAAGATAACGGGCCAACCCATTAACATGCTAATGTATGATCCGCCTCTGAAAATTATTTGATTCATAAAAAGCCCTTCTAGTTCGTTTCCCTCTACTCGCACTTCGTGCTCCATCGGGACGAACGGGTTTCCCCTTTCTCCGTTCGCTTCGAGCGAGGCCTTTGGCCGAGTCGAGAAGTTTTTCTCTTATTTCCCTCATATGCATTGCATATGAATATGGAGTATACTGAAACTATAATAATTTAATATTAAGATTTTGTTATAAAGGATTAATTAAATATGCACATCTTTATGAAATCTAATCTCAAGTCATTGAAATCTATGTTTGGGTTACTTTTTACTTCCAGCTTATTAACTGCAATGCCCGCTCCCCAAATGCCTAAAAATATTAAAGTTGTTTTAGAAGAAATCGATAATAGAACAACGGATGACCTTGTTTTATATGAACCCTATGGTATTGAATGGCACAAAGATTTATCTGAAGTAGCCCAAATTCCCGCGGAAACTAGGGTTAAAATTGATAAAGAAGCTGCACTTGAGAGAGTTCCTTCAATTGTTGAAAAAGTCATTTTTTCTAAAGGATTACAATTAAGAAAAAAAGGGCTTTCTTTTGGAGCAGTTCCAGTTCAATTCTCTCTCTGCTTTGATCCTCAAACTGAAGAATTATCTGCAAATATTGGTAACCTTCGATATCACAGCATTAATCTATCACAGTACTTAATAAATAATCGCACTCGCTTTGGCGTTAATATGTGTGTTTCAGATGCTGGTATATTTACTTTTAGCATCAAGGGTTAGGATGAAAATACTTGCATTAGATATTGGCGACGCATGGACTGGAACTGCACTCTCCGATGCATTAGGTATGTTTGCAAAGCCGTATCAAACCACGGAGACTAAAAAGTTAACCGCTTTCTTACGCGAATTTTTTGCAAAAGAAAAAGTAGAAACCGTGGTGATTGGCCATCCCCGCACTATGAAGGGAACTTCAAGCGATCAAACCAAAAAGGTTGAAGCGGCTAAAGAATCCCTCGAAAAAGAATTTCCGGATAAAAAATTTATTTTTTGGGATGAACGCTTATCCAGCAAACGAGCTGATACGCTCAAGCGCGCCGTGACTAAAGAAGAAAAAATTAAATCTCATTCTATCGCTGCAGCCTTTATTCTGGAAAGCTATCTGCAATTTTCTCGGCCTGCCGAAATCGATTAACCCTTTTATTCCAACATTATTGACAAAAATCAAAGAAATTTACTATTTTTTTTATAAAGAGTTACAATTGAAATGTTAACATTCCTATCTAAAAACTCACATATTAAAAAAGCATTGTGAGCGTAAATAGATGGTAATAATTAACGTAATGAAGCATTCGCATAGGAAAATAATCACTATTTGCCAGAGGCAATAGTTTTATTATAGTAACAAAGTGCGATCGACCACCCTCTAAAAAAAGGAGTTGTCCCAATGAAGTGTAAAAAGTGTGGGGGACTGATGGTTTTGCAGTCTTTCTTTGACCATTTTTTAAATTTCGACGGATGGAAATGTCTTAATTGCGGTAAAATTGTACTCAAGAAAGATAAATCCATCGAATTCGATACGTTTAGTATATTTTATCAACAACAAAAATGCCGGAATAGAAGTTAGCCCTTCGACAAGCTCAGGATGAACGGGAGTTATGGCCTATTATTTAGCAATTCAAAATACCTACACCACGATGCAATTAGCCGTTTACAACGGCACTACTTCTTGCGCCTTTCTTGAACTGGATAAAACAAAAGCGAGTAAAGATTGCATCATTGCGTTGCAAGAGCTTTTAACGAGCTGCAAAATTGGCTTTGATGAGCTCGCGTTTATTGCTGCAAATCAGGGACCAGGGCCGTTCACTACCTTGCGCGTAGTAATTTCTACGATTAATGGGCTCAGCTTTGCAAGTAAGAAGCCTTTGATCGGCGTGAACGCCATTGAAGCGTTTTTACGCGAGTATGAGCATGAATCATGCCCGAATAAAGTGGTTATTTTGAATGCGTTTGGCGATGATCTCTATTTTGGAATTCAAATTAATAATGATATAGAAACAGGCTGCGCATCAAGCCAAGCCCTGTTGCTTCAAGTAGCACAAAAAATTCCTCACGATCCGATTCTCTTTTTGGGTAATGGTATTGCAAAATACCAATCAGCTATTCAAGCCACTTTTGGGAATCGAGCGCTTTTTTTAAGTCCAAACCCCGAAACCGTTTCGCTGAATCAAATTGCTCAAATTGGCTTAGAGAAATGGCATGCAAAACAAGATATTAGTTATCAATTGCAACCATTATATTTTAAAGCAGCGTTCTTTAATTAACATGGCTTTCATCTAAGAATTTTAAGCTTATCAAATAAAGCTTTACTTAGGCCGTTCGTGGTGAGGAGCCGAACAAAGTGAGGCGTCTCGAATCCATACGGCCGTTATTTATATGATTTCAACAGGTTATATGGTTCGATCCGTCTACGCCAAGGCTACGCCGGACAGGTAACGCGAGCGGATTTTATCCTGAGCTTGTCGAAGGGCACCACGAACGGATAAAAAATTAAACTTTAGATCCAGCTGCATTCATTAAGCTGCAAGCAAACTAATTCCTGCGCTTAATACTAATAAAATGCCTAATAACAGCATGATGTCAAAACATCTTTTTTTCTTCATGCACTCCCTTTAGATTACTCTCTTTTATCTGAGAATAATCCAAAGAAGCTCCATAAAGCAAGACCACTACTTAGTCTTTAATTTCTGCTTTTTTTCTTTTGCAAATAAGCTTCTTTTGCTCTTGCATATCTGTATACAGAAGGACACACTGGACAGCTTTGCATTACTCTTTTAGCGCGAATATGGGCAGCTTGAATCTTCTGCAATTTTTTTACCGTCTTTTGCTTTTCTTTAATCGCTTGCTTCAGTTGCAAACATACATCTTCATGTTCATCTTCTAATTCTCTTACTTCGTCTGCTATTTCAAGAATACTGTTGCCAAATCTATCCAAATTGCTTTTAGAAACAAGAACAGTATCAGCCTCATCTTTAGGCTCAAACAGCGGGTTGATTGACGAAACTTCTCTCGTTCGTTTTTGTCCTTTCGGCAAAACTTCTGTTTCAACTTCTTTTCCGTCAACTTCCTTTACTACAACAAGCTTCCACATTCCTCGTGCCTCTTTACCACTCAGTAAAGCAAAAACAAGACCGGCCAATAATTTTGAGCAAACAGATACGTTTTTAAGCATTTTCATCCTTTATTATGCAATATTCATTCCAGAGATCATAATAAGAAGAATCGCTAAAGACAAGAGCTTCCCGTTCGCCTGGAAGGAGGACAATTTGAATATTGAATGTGGATGCTTTTTTATGCCATGATAAAACCAAAGAAGTAAAAAAAGAGTTTAAGAATGGAGAAATTTATGCAATGTATAGGTAAATATTTAATCCTTAGTTTGTTATTATTACCGGCAGCAGACAAAGCAATGGTAGCTCCGCCAAAACCTAATCAAGCTAATATCGCAAATATCGATGATCTCACAGTTATTAAGCGAGGCATTCGCGCTATCGTCGAAGCAATGCAAACCATCGCGAGTAATCCTACTGAAGCAAAAAAACGAGTAATGCCACACCTTGAATCATTAGCAAATCGCTTACAAGCCTTACCAAGTGGTAATCTGAAACAGGCATTGCTTGATTTCTATAAAAGTGTTTCTGCATTGCTACTTAACCCGAACAGCAACACACTCTTTAATAACTTCTCTATAGCAGCTTCTAAAGTCACCGTAGCGCTTCAAGAACAATTAAAAAAGCAACCCAATGAGACGCCTGAGAAAGCTCGTCCTCAAGTGAGGAAAATTCCTCCTCTTAGCCCGATTGGAGCTGACACTGTTATTTTTGTTGGAGGTAAAATTAAAAGTGTTCATCCGGAAGGCAAACTGTTTAGTGATAATGAGATTGTAGAGAAATTAGATATTATCAAAAGCGTAGAGATTGGGCCCAAGGTTTATGCTTCATACACTAAGCATGGAAAGGCTATTATTCAACAGCAAGCTATGCGTGGATGCACTGCCGCTGTTACTGCTATGCTTATCATGGATGATGGTAAAAAACCAGACTTGAGCTGCTTACAAGGCAGAAATTTGGGAAATGATGAAGATCAGATAAAAGATCTTCAAAATGCAGGATTAAAAGCTCGTATAAATTCTGCCAATAGTCTTTCAGAGCTTCGGAATTTAATTATTCAAAATGGTTCGGCTATTGTTTCTATTTCAGGAAAGATCGGGAATCATGTGATTGTTGTTGATGAAATTTCAAAAGATCTTTCCAAAGTAAGGCTACGAGATCCTTATCATGGATGGGAAATTACTATTACCAGCGAAGCTTTTTTGAAAGAATGGCATGGCGGAAAATCTATTCAAGTAATAAAAGAGCGTAAATGATTCGCCGTTCGTCCCGAAGGAGGCCTTTAGGCCGATTCGAGGGATACGAACGTTCGCTCCCCTCTACTCGCACTTCGTGCTCCATCGGGGCGAACGTATTATAATTTTATCGTAGATATGATCGAATAATTCCGGCTGCCACAGCAGCGGCCTGAGATGCACGCAAGATAGTGGGAGTAAGGGCAGTAAAAGAAAAGTCTGCCTTTTTGAGTAGCTCTTTTTCTTCGCCCGTTAAATCCCCTTCGGGGCCGATAGCAAGAATAATAGAATTTGAATTTGCCTTAAGTTGATCTAACTGTTTATCAAGGCAGCTGCCTGCCGGATCAAAGAAGAGCTTATTACTTTCAGAAGATAACTGTTTAATTACCGCTGATAGCGGCTTGGCCGCTATTAGTTGCGGATAACCGAAATTTTTAGATTGTTCAGCAGCCGCAATAATAATTTTTTGCGCCCGTTCCATTTCTCTGGGTTCCCAACGCTGTTGGCTTTTTTGCGTGTGCACTAATTGGATTTTGGTAACGCCCATTTCTGCAAGACTATAAAGGGCCGTCTCAAGCGATTCTTTTTTTAACACCGGCAGCAAAAAAATAATTTCTGGTGAATAAAAACTATTTTTGTTTTTTTCTTGAAGCGTTACTTTAACTAATTTATTTTTAACTGAACTCAAGAGCGAAACTATCGCATGCATATTTCTATCAAAAAGAATGAGAGACTCGCCAACTTCAACGCGCAAGATAGAAACAATGCGATGAGTTAAATCAGAATCTGCAATAGAAATTTCGGCCCCGATGCGAGCGCCGGCAATCTCATCAGAAAGATCTGCATGGTGCAACGCAAAAAGATGTTTTTCAGACTGATGCTGATTCTTCATGAACTTTTTTAGCTGATTTTAAATGAAAGAATGCGGCAACTTTTTGTACTGAATTTCGAAATGCTCGGCGAACCGCGAAATAAGCATTTGCCATCGGGCAGCCAATAATACGAATCCAAACGATCATAGTGGTTGGTGGTACCGGTTTAATGGTATCAAGAATATTGGTTTTCATCATCTCTTCTTCAAGTTCGTCCAGATTAAGATCTTTATCAAAATCTAATTCAACTTCGGGCAAAGATTCTTGAGAAACGGGAATAGATGCCTCAGATGCCTGCACATATGAGCTATGAGGACCAACTAATAAAGCAAGTGATAAAAATAAACAAAATACTTTCATAAATCTCTTTAATTAACACATTCTGAATCTGTAAAGGATACTTATTACCTTAGCAAGTATCAGCGTTCTTAGCAAATGAGAAGGACCCCCATGAAAGCAAATCCGATAGCTCTTGTAATCCTTGATGGCTTTGGCTATAGCCCAAGCACTCAATATAATGCCATTGCGCAGGCCAAAAAACCTACCCTGGATGCTCTTTTAGCCCATTATCCGCACACTCTTTTGGAGGCATCGGGCCCGGCAGTTGGCCTTCCTGAAGGCTATATTGGCAATTCAGAGGTGGGCCATCAAACAATAGGCGCAGGTAAAATAGTTCCCTCGGCCTTTTTGCAGCTTCAGAATGCCATAGCCGATGGCTCATTTTTTGCTAATCCCGTGCTTTGCACCTGCCTTGAATCGCTTGCCCAATCGGGCCACACATTGCACATTGTGGGATTACTTTCAGATGCGGGAGTGCAATGCCACCAAGAGATTATTTATGCGCTCATTGAGGCGGCCTCGCGCTGGCATATTAAAAAGATTATGGTTCACCCCATCTTGGATGGCAGAGATGTGGCCCCCAAATCGGCCGCTACCTATCTAGAATCCTTACAAGAAAAGCTCAAGCAATACCCCAATGCTCATGTGGGATCTCTTGTGGGCAGATATTATGCCATGGACCGCGACAATCATTGGGACCGCACCAAACGCGCATACGATATGCTTGTTGCTCCCGTAGCTCCAGAATTCTGCTCATGGCAAGATGCTCTTGCCCATTACTATGCTCAAGGGATTACTGATGAGTTTATTCCACCCACTATTTTGGCAAAAAACAGCACTATTAAAGATAATGATGGCGTGATCTTTGCTAATTTTCGCGAAGATCGTGCACGGCAGCTGGCTACATATTTCACTGAGGGTTCCCTGCCCGTCCGTAGTTTGCCGAGCCAGAAAGCCCGGATAAGCGTAGGCTGGGTTATCACCAGTATCCGTTATAGCCCAGAATCTAAAAATCCCGTGCTCCTAGAAATGCCACCAATTGCCAGCACGCTCAAAGAAATTTTAAGCAAAAAAGGCAAAACTATTTTTTCTATCGCAGAAACTGAAAAATATGCGCATATCACCTATTTTTTTTCAGGCGGACATGAAAAGCCATTTTCGGGAGAACAACAAGTTTTAATTCCTTCAATATCATCATCATCCAAAACTTTTGCAGACAATCCAGAAATGTCGGCACAAAAAATAACCGATGCGATTATCAAATCTCTGCAAACCAATCCCTGCGATTTTTATTTAATTAATTATGCTAATGCCGATATGGTAGGCCACACGGGAAATTTAGCAGCAACAATCAAAGCTGTTGAATGTTTGGATAAGCAAATTGCACAACTTTATGAACAGATTGTGCAAAAAATGAATGGCACGCTTATCATTACCGCCGATCATGGCAATGCAGAAACAATGTTTAATGAAAAAACTGGTCAGCCAAGCACTGCTCACACCACTCATAAAGTTCCATTTATTTATATTAAAAATGAATCAAGAGATAAAAAAATAAATTTGCCAATCAAGGGGCTTGCCGACATTGCTTCTTTTGTCTTGGGGCAAATTTTATAAGAACAGAGATCTAATTTTCAATAAACCATTGTTTGGATTTTAAACATTTTGATAAATTTCTATTATGGTTATTAATGGATGTAAAGGAGAAGAATTTTATGAAAAAAAGATCACCATTATTACGACTTTTAGCGCTTATAGGATGCATTATTGCCGGTACCATTCTTATGGGAATGGTAAAAGCACCACAACCGAATTATTTCGCTACAGAATTTAATAATATTCTGCAAACGATTCCGCAAAAGGGCCAAAATATTGTGTCGCTGCGCAATGGGTTAAGCACCGTTAATGGATTATTAATTAATAATCAGTTTTCGGTTGCGCTGAACGTATTAGAAAATCTTCAATTCACATTAAAAAATATGGAAATTACCACTGATCTAGGAACTTATTCAGGAGAAACCATCATTGATATGTATTTTGGAAGCTTGATGAAAAATCTTCGCGATTATATTAAAGATTCTGCACGCAAACCATCTACGGCTACCCAACCAGTTCCTCTTGGTATCTCGCATCCACTTGCATCACAACCCCCGGTTGGTTTAGTGAATACGCAAAATTCATGCTTTATGAATGCAAGCATTCAATCCATGGTTTCTTTAGGAAAACTTAGCAGCGTTCTTCTAAAACACGCCCATGATGATTTTTATAAACCTGGCAGCGCTGCCGCAGCCTATATAAATCTTTTGAATACCATGCAAAATCAAAAAGGTTCCGTTATTGATCCTCTGCCATTCTGCTTACTCGCATGGAGATGGTTTGCACCCGAAGCCATGGGTAATCAACAAGACGCTGCCGAATTTGTACAGCAGTTATTGGATGCTCTTGCAGAAAATGATATTAATCGCGCACGAAACCCGCAAGGCAAAAATTTTGATGTAATCTCCTTATTCCAAATCACCATGACGGAACGCTCGTATAATGCTGCAGGCAAACGAGTTTTTAAACAAGACGATGTAACCGGACAAATCATGCCTGAGGATACCGATCATCTTATTGTGCCCCCAATAACCATTCAATCAACCAATACAACACTTTTGAGCTGCTTGCAAAATGTTTTTACTATTGAAAACCACCCCAAAGAAGAAACGCTGGTAAGAGCAACTGCACTGCTGTGTCCGAGCAATTATTTCTTGATACGCCTGAAACGAACTCAATGGGATAGAGCAACAGGCAGACCCGTGAAAAATGAACAACCAATCTCTTTCCCTCTGGAAAACTTTGATATATCTGCGTTAAGTCTTTCGGATGATACAAAATTTCCGCTTTATCGATGCACAGCGGTGATTATGCATGCTGGAGTTGCTACCGGTGGCCATTATACCGCGTATGTTCGCAGGGGCAACGAATGGTATTTCTGCAATGATACGCAAATAATACCCATAAGTTTGCAGAAAATTCGCGATTTTGCTGATAGAGGCGCCATTGATGGAAGAACTGCGCTTATGTTTTTCTATGAGCAGCAGTAAAATCAAGCCGTTCGCCCCGAAGGAGGCCGCTAGGCCGATTCGAGGGGAGCGAACGTTCGTATCCCTCAACTCGCACTTCGTGCTCCATCGGGACGAACGAAATTTTACACGCGTAAATCAAAATAAACGTACCCGTCTTCTTCAAGGGTTTGAGTAAAGCCCATTTTGCGGTAAACCGCTTGCGCTGAATGATTTTCTGAGCGGGTGACGAGCGTAATAATACTCGCGCCCTGTTTCTTTAAATCATCAATGGCATATTTCATCAACTGTTGCGCATAGCCTTTGCCCCGGAATTCTGGCTTCACATCCAAGAAAAGCACGGTGCCGATAAAGAAATTTTTCATATAATAGGTTACAAAACCCACAAGCTTGTTATCTTCGCGTAACACTTTTATATTTAATTTACCAAAATAACGCGCATCATCTTTGCTGGGCGATTTGGTGCTCAGCATATGCTCGGGTGAATAATCAGGGCTTGAGAGAAGCCAATAGCGATCATTTTTAAAGATATCTAAAATATCCTGAGTATCCCGCGCTTCATTATAATCTTGAATGCGTTCTGATGTTGCTATAGTCTCTTGCGCTTGAGGAAAATAATAATAAAGAGCATACGCGCCGAATGAAAGCGCTAGAAGTATTGCCGTAATTTTTATTAATTTTTTAGTCATTAAAGCTTCTCGTTTTTGTACGTTCGTATCCTTCGACGAGCTCAGGACGAACGGAACTAAATTT
>CAYMRF010000013.1:0-26231 GCA_964392765.1 uncultured Pseudomonadota bacterium | reverse complement strand
TCCATCTTGACTGAGTAATGCAGAAAGATCAGCAACAATTTTGCTATAATGTTTTTTATCAGAGAATTCATGAAATTGATATCCAGGAGCCATTTCTCCTAACGGGCGAATCTCATCAAATCCTAATTTTTTTGCATTTTCTGGAGTTAACTCAATAGCATTATGCACCCATGCAGCGCGCGTTGCACCATGATCGGGAACATATAAAATCGATTTGCCATCGAGATTAAAGACCGCTATTGCACCGGGCTCAGTGACACCCGTAAAATAGTAAAATGAACTTTCTTGGCGAAATGCGCAGCGCTCTTGCTCGAAAGCGCCAAATAATATTATTGCGCCTTTTTTAACTTCTGATTGCTCTTGCTTGATAATCGTAACTAAATCTTTTGCGCGCAATGCAAAGATGCCTGCATCTTGCGAATTTGAACCGGTAAATAACATGTTTTAAACCTTTAAATTTTCTTATCTATAACTAAAACGGCCGACGCTCTGATAATGCCTTATAAACCGTAACGCGATCCATGGCTTCAATAGATGAGCCAACCGGAATTCCGCGCGCTAAACATGATAATTTTATTCCCATATGCTTCAATTTACTGGCAATGTATGAAGCAGTGGCTTCACCTTCTGGCGTTTGATTGGTAGCCAAAATGATCTCATTAATTTGATTGGCTTCAACGCGGCGAATCAACGCAAGAATGTTTAAATTCTCCGGGCCAATTCCTTCAAGCGGAGAGATTGCTCCGCCCAACACATGATAAACCCCATTGTAACCACCAGTTTTCTCAATTGCCAAAAGCTCTTGCCAAGTCTCTATCACGCAGATTAATCCCTGATCACGGCGTGCATTGCTGCATAGAGAACAATTGCGATCTTTTTCTCGCCATGAAAAACAGGTGCTGCATTGCGTGATATTGAGTTTTGCCTCCTTCAATGCGGCGCAAAATTGATCAACCTTGCTCTCTTCCAGATGCAAAAAATAGCTCGCCACGCGATAAATATTTTTTGAAGCCAAATAAGGAACTTGTTGCAATGTCTTGATCAATTTCGTTAATGATGGTGTATCATGTAACATATTTAACAGCCATCCCCTCTAAAAATTTTAATCATATAACCCGCTCGTGGTGAGTGATTGCCCTTCGACATCGCTCAGGATAAACTCCGCAATCGTACCTGTCCGGCGAAGCCTTGGCGAAGACGGATCGAACCATGCGGGTTTAATACTACTTTCAATAAAATCTCTTTTTCGCTAATATTTTTAAATTATCCCAATTGTTTTCAATAAGCGCTTCTTTTTTCTTGCGATTCCATTTTTTTTATTTGATGCTCGGCATTAAATGCCTCATCACGACTTGCAAATTATTGCATATATACAAGCTTCACTGGCAAACGCGTTTGAGTATAACCAGGATAAGAAGCTGAATCATGCTCTGCTATTCTTTTTTCAATGTTATCAGTGTGCCCAATATAATAAGAATCATCATTACATTTCAAAATATATACATAAAAACAATTCATAACAGCTCATGATTTTAAGCCGCATGGTTCGATACGATTGCTTCGCAATCACTCACAACGAGCGGCTTTTTTCGGTTCAAGCTATTTTCCTTATGCCCAGCCCAACTTTGTTTGGATGAACGTTTGAATGTTCATGAGAACAATGCCCACTAAAATATACAAGCATAATCCCGCAGAGAAATTCACAGAAAAGGCACCAAACACTAATGCCACCGCAATCATCATAAAGCGCTGCTTAGGCTCAGTTGCCGTTGATTGGAATAGCATTGCGATCACAATCAATAAAGGCAAAATATGCAATGGATCTGGCGCCGAAAGATCTTTAATCCATAAAATAAAGGGCGCTTTATATAATTCTATAGAGCTTGAAAGCACTCTGCTTAATGCAAAGAAGATAGGAATCTGAATCAGCTTCGGCAAGCATCCGCCCATTCCCGGCAAACCATGTTTAGCAATCAATTCTTGGCGTTCACGTGCGAGCGTATCTGGATCATCTTTATAGCGCTGCTCAATATATTTAAGTTTCTTTTGAAATTCCGCATATTTCTTCATGCCTTGCGCACTTTTAATGTTAAGTGGCAATAATACTAAATTGATGATGAGGGTCATTAATACGATTGCCCATCCATAATTGTGCAAGAAGCTATATAAATATTTGAGGAACATCAGCAAAAGGCGCGAAAGTGGCGCTAGCCAGCCAGAATGCTCTAACGTTTGTTCCAAGCGAGGATCAACCTGATTCATAGCATCATCTTCTTTTGGCCCGAAGTAGAATGAAAGCTTCCATTGCGCGGGCTTATCAATTGACGCCCCTTCCAGAATCGAAATCAATCCATCTTGCCCAATTAATGAATAGTAAGCGCGCTGTGCGAAATTATTCTGATCAGAAATCATAGCATGTACAAAATAACGGCTTTCGCTGCCAAAGAAGTTTGGCATGAACCAACCCTTATTCATATCCAGTTTGCCACGAGCTTCTTTTTGAATTGATCCTTTTTCCGTGTTATAAACCGCAGAAATCACATCATCTTTCACGGTTGGCATTGAAGGAGAGCCATAGAACAAGCGAACTTGAACAGGATCTTTCTTAGGCGCTATCTTGATTTCAAGATCAATCTTAAATTTAGTTTGATCAATGGTGAAAATCTTTTCAATCACTGCTTGCTCAGTTTCCGCTTTATAGGTGAGCTGAGTTGCTGATTCTAATGATTTTTGATCAACGAGCGCATAATTTAAAGGAGTCTTTTTAGCGAGCGCTACCAAGAAATTGCGCGTATCGCGGCTGGGCCCTTGCGGCGCCTCAATAGTTTTAAGAGCAACCACGCGATCATTCATGATTCGCTTGAACGTTAACTGCTCTAATGTTGCTCCCTTGGTGGAAAACAGATAAGTGGCATGATCGGCTTCTACCCGAGTTTGAACCCCTTCTTGCGTATCAGCAATATCAGCATCGATAAAATCAACTTCTCGCAGTAACGGCTGAGCTTCTACCTGGCTTTGAGGAGCAGTAAAACTACGACCAGATTGCACCGTGCTCTGCTCAGGGTTATAGTAGCGGTTAATCACGAAATACTGGATCGCCCATGTGGTGACCAAAGCAAGACCCAATGGGAGTAATAGATTCTTAATATTCATACAAAAAAATCCTTAGGAATCAGAGATAGAGAGGGATGCACACTATAAAATCAGCTTTAATTCTAGCAAAAAAACGGCCCTCTTACCAGAACAAAGCTCAACTTTTACAAGAAAAATAATGCTCTATTTTAACTATTTTGGTATACGTATAAGAACAGGCTCAAAAAAACGAGAAAAAGTAGTAAAAAGGACGTTAGTATGAAAATGCAAAAAAGACAGTTTCGCATTGGTGAATTAGCCCATTATTTAAACGTAGAAAAGTTTGTGATTAGATTTTGGGAAAAAGAGTTTGAAATGCGCACCGAGCGCTCAACCGGCGGTCAACGCTTTTATGATGAAAAAGATGTTGAGAAATTTGCTACCATCAAAGATCTCTTATATTCAAAGGGATACACGATTGCGGGAGCAAAACAACAACTGAAAGATAAAGCAAAGCGTAAAACTACCACGGTCGAAGAAGAGCCAAGAATTCTTCCTTCGCATCGCATTAATCTTGCTCCAGAAAAGATAACCAGTGAAGCAACTCGAGAGCAGTTGGAGCAACAGATTGCAGATTTACAAAAGAAATTATTGAAACTACGGGAATTACTCTAATTTCCGTTCGCTTCGAGCGAGGGTTTTATCCGAGTCGAGAAGTCTTAATAACCTCTCCATTCGCCCTGCGGGCTCCATCGAGGCGAACGGTGGTGTAAAAATTACTTAGGACAACATGTACAACAGCAAAGAACATATTCATTTTGTTGGTATCGGCGGCATTGGCATGAGCGGCATTGCTCAAATTTTAAGAAACCAAGGCTACACCATCTCTGGATGCGATGCTGATATGGAACAGCAAAGCATTAAAGATTTAAAAGCCTGTGGTTGCTCAATTTTTGAAGGCAATAATAGCGCATCTTGCCATGAGGCAAAGCCAGACATTTTAGTATATTCATCTGCTATTCGCGCACATAACCCAGAAATTGTTGCCGCGCAAGCGCGCGGCATTCCCACTATTCCGCGTGCATTAATGCTTGCAGAACTAATGCGCACCAAATTTAGCATCGCGATTGCCGGCGCTCATGGCAAAACTACTACCACTTCTTTAATTTCTCATATTTTAATTGAAGCAAAATTAGATCCTACCGTTGTGGTGGGCGGCCATCTAAAAAATATTGATGCGAATGCACGCTTAGGCAATGGCGATTTCCTCGTTGCAGAAGCCGATGAGAGCGATCGCTCCTTATTAAATTTGCACACTACCCTTGCCGTGGTTACCAATATCGATTTAGAACATTTAGAAACCTATAAAGATCTTGATGATATTAAAGAGACGTTTAAACGCTTTTTAAACCACATCCCTTTTTATGGAAAAGCGTTTGTGTGCATCGATGATGAAAACGTTCGCTCAATCTTGCCAAGCCTGCCGCACATTAGAATGGTGAAATATGGTTTAGAATCTAATGCTGATATTTATGCGAACAACGTAGATTTACAAGCCACCTATTCAACGTTTGATCTTTACGGCAAAGATGGTATTCCATTGGGCAGCATGAAAAGCAACATACTCGGGCGCCATAATGTGCTTAACACACTCGCCGCAACTGCAGTAGCGCTCGATTTAGGCATTCCTTTTGAGACAATCGCCAGTGCAGTTTCCACCTTTAAAGGTATTGAACGCCGCTTCTGCTATAAAGGCCTATTTCAAGGTGCTGAAATCTTTGACGATTATGGCCATCACCCTAAAGAAATTTACAACACGCTCCTTGTTGCTAAAAAACGGGCAAAGAAAAAGCTCATCGTGGTATTTCAACCTCATCGATACACGCGCACGGATAAACTATGGCATGATTTTATAAAAACATTCAAAGAAGCGGATATTGATCATTTGATTGTGACTGATATCTTTCCTGCGAGTGAAGCGCCCATTATGAATGTGAACAGCCAGAATTTGGTGAATGCGATTCAAGAAACTAATCCCGCGTATTCTATTAGCTATGCTCCGTATGAAGCAGACTTTACCGCGATTAAAGAACAACTGCGGCCGATCGCTTGCGAAGATGATTTAGTGCTTCTATTAGGGGCAGGAAAAGTGAATAAAATGGTGGATTACTTAAAATAAGCCTAAAAGAGCCGCATTTACCACCTTTTTGCCCTGCCCGTCGGGATACCCAATCTATTGATTTTAAGACAAATATTCAGATAGAATAATACTATAAAGGAAATAAGTATGAAGCATTCAACACTATTTACTCTTTGCATTATGAGTTTCATGCCTCTCATGGGCATCAAGCCAGAAACTAAAGCGGCTGAGATTCTCGTGATACTTGGCAACCAAGCCAATGCGCCTTCTGGCATTCAAGAGGGAACACTTATTTTGAATAATCATACTGATTTTCCCATTGGGTATCAGTTTGAAACCACACCAGGAACTGGAAATATCAAAGGCGCTCAATTTATTGGGACCGGAAAAAAATTAATTGCTAAAAAATTGGGAGCTGATCCTTAATTTATTCTTGAGCCGGGCAAACGAGTAGAGCTTAATACGCCTATTCGAATTGACGCAAAATTAGGCGGGGCTGGAAGCATTTGGGGACCAATTATTAGTTTGACACTTCTTAATAAGCAAACCAATAAAGCAAAAATATTTCAGCTGGCCAAAGCGATTGAATATTCAATTGTAAACAATGAGCAAGACGAGTTTAAGCTCTTAGATAATAATGGAAATATTATTGAGTAATGATAAAAAAGATGAAGAAAAAGGAGATTTTTATGAAGAAATTAGTATTAGCAGCATTGCTCGCTCTCACCACAATTACGCCCGCACTATTGGCTGATTTTGGCGATGTATTAATGCCTACTGCCGTTGGCGCAGGATTAGGCGGAGCTTTTGGTGGCGGAAGAGGTGCGGCAATTGGAGCAGGCGTTGGATTAGGCGTTGGCTTAATGGGCGAATCACGTCGCCGTGATAGATATTATTACGATGATTATGATAACTATGGATATCGCCCCGTGAAATACCGCGGTACTGGAACCTATTATCGTCAGCCAGTATATCAACAGCCATATTTCGATAATGATGGTAGAAAGGTATATCCCAACTTTGATCCGATGAATATTGATTAATTAAGTTACTAAAAAAGGAGATTTATATGAAAATTATTCGCTATCTATCACTCGCAAGTCTTTTAATTCCAGGATTTGCAACAGCAATGCAAGCAGATGTTTACCCTGAAATAGAAGTATCTAATCAAGCTGCAAATGCAGCAATTGTATGGTCAAGATTTTATAATGATGCTACGCGAGATATGAATTACTTTCAACGAAAGCTATCACCCTATACAGATATGAAATTTCTTGCACCAAGTCCGTCAACACCTACTTTAGTGTATACATCTAAAGGCGAATATAAAATATCTGTTGATTACAATAATCATGGAAGGCTTCAACACCTAGCATTACCTGGTAATGAGCAGAGCCTTAAAGAAGAGATCCTTCAAGAAGAATTAATTAAATCGGGGAAAAAATTGGTTGCGATCGTTAAACCCGACGGAACAGTATCTTTGACAAGCAGATAGACGAGTTACTCTTTGTTACTCGTGCAAATATGCACCACCGTAGAATAGTTATTTTTTGATTTGCGTGAAAGCGAGCGAACAGAAATTATGCAAAGCCTTTTTGGCTTTTGAAAAACAAGCGTGGTTTCATATCCTTTCACACATGCAATCCGCTTCCATCCATTATTTTCCATTTCAAAATGGTAAAAGTTTGAAACCATTTCTTGATCATATTGGCAAACAAACGCTTGCATGGTTCGAGACCCTTCGACAGAGCTCAAGATGAACTCCCTCTTCGAGTCCTCACCCATGTCCGCCATAGCCTTGGCGTCGGCGGAATGAGCGGACGCTTTATCAAATTCAACGGGCACCGAGCCAACCATAGTAGGAATATCAAGAAGTTTAGCTTCTATCTCATGATTATAATTGCTCTGATCTGCCATGCCAGCAGCAATATCAATATTAGTTTCAAGACTATCAAAAGAAAAAGCTGCTTGCTTTTGCGGCAGAGCAGCTTTTGAGATTTTGTTTTGCTTAGAAAAGCATCCGGGAATCATCGCAACGATTGCCAAGACGCTCAATACATTACTGATATACTCTCTCATGAATCATCAGTGTAAGTTATGCGTTCTTTTCGGTTGCAGCAGAATTAGTCTGGCTTACAATCTTTTCTTTCACGCGGCCAGCTTTACCAACACGGCTACGAAGATAGTATAATTTCGCACGACGAACATCACCGCGACGAACCACTTTGATTGATTCGATCAACGGAGAATGATCAGGGAAAATTCTTTCAACTGGCACTGAATTTGCACCAATTTTACGAACGGTGAAAGTGCTTGAAATGCCATGAGTATTGCGGCAAATAACATCACCTTCAAACATTTGGATACGCTCTTTATCGCCTTCCATAATACGTTGCGCTACTGCGATGGTATCACCAACGTTAAATTCTGGAAAACCACGGTCAACAACGCCAAGCGTTGCAATCGTTTCTTTAGTTAATTTATTTGCTTTCATTGAGAGTCCTTGAAACCATATATATGCTGACTATGCTTTTAACTATACTAAAAATTACTATTTATGCTACTTTTTTACGTTTAAACCTAACCAACGATCCAAAATAATGGCTACTGCCGATCGCACCGAAAGATGGTTATAGCTGCTCATACCTTCTACCGGAACCAATAAATAGTCGCATCTATCAAGAAGTTCTTGAGATAACCCTTTTCCGGTACCAAAAATCAGCAGAACTGGCCGCTTCTGCTTCCAGATAACATCTTGCTGATGATAGGTGACCTGCTTGGCATTTCCCATAATTCGTGCCGAGGTAGCAATAACCAGAGGCTTTTTGCCTTCTCTTTCTTCAATAGATTGAATCGCTGCTTCTAAAGTTTCTTTAAGCTCTACCTGCCTTACTGCCTCATGCCTACTCGCATTATATTCCATACCACTGCCAATTTGCCAAAAATCGAGCAATTTACGCACAATTTTCTGCTGATCCAGCAAGGCGGTCACAATAAAGTAATTTTTTATACCATACGTTTTTGCCGAACGAGCAATATCATGAATATCAAGAGAGGTGACTGAAGTGCAGCCTATCCTGCCCCCTTCAAGCAAGATCTCATTGTGCACCAACGCAACATAATGGCAAGGCACTGCCTGTGCTGCTGCCTTTTTTTGATCAGTATCAAGCGGAAATGAACGTAACCAATCAAAATGGCCTTCAACCGTGCGCTCAAGAGCTTGGCTCGTGCGCCATTTAACTATTTCAGCATGATTGCCCGATCGCAGCACTTCCGGCACCGATTTACCCTGCCAAACCACCGGTGCAGTATATTCAGGATAATCAACCAATGGCCCGGTGAATGAATCGTGCTGAACTGATTCACTCTTTCCTACCACGCCGGGGATTAAGCGCAATAATCCTTCTAAAAGAATCATTGCCGGCAAATCGCCACCCATGAGCACAAAATCGCCAATAGATACCACTTGATCGGCATACTGCTCTTCAACACGCGCATCCATGCCTTCATAACGGGCCGGAATCAACATAAGATGATTTTTTTTACCCGCTTCGCGCGCAATTTCTTGCAACAAAGACTGATCGAGCTTCTTGCCATGAGGAGAGAAAAAAATCTTATACGCAGATCCATCTTTTTGCTCATGGGCTTCGATAGCTTTTTGAACCACTTCTGGTTTAATAAGCATGCCAGCACCATGGCCAAACGTTGGCGCATCAATACGCTCCTTAGGAGCTACATAAGAAAAAAAATCGGCCAGATTAAACTGGACCAATTTTTGTTCTTGTGCACGTGCTATTAAGCTCGTCTCTAAAAACGGCTTATAGAGTTGCGGAAATACCGAGAGAATGGATACTTTCATGTGTCACACATCCTGAGTAGAATTCTGAGCTAGTAAAGAATTCGTATCGAAGGATTATGCAGCTTTTGCATCAGTATACATGCGGTGCAATCTTTTTACTGTCTCAGAAGGCTGTGCTCCTACAGAGATCCAATAGTTAACGCGCTCTTCATGGAAGTGAACCAACTTAGAATTTAAGTTGTCATAAGTTCCTAAATCTTCCAAGAAAGCACCATCGCGTTTTTTACGTGAATCAAGCGCTACAATGCGTGAGAAAGGTGCATTTTTTTTACCAATACGAGATAAACGAATTCTGACTGCCATGCAATCATCCTTATTAGAAAAATTAACTAAAACCGCTCGTGGTGAGCCTGTCGAACCATGCGAGCCAAACCTAAACTACCCTTCGACGAGCTCAGGGCGAACGGGCTTATTATTTGAAAAGCCCGGGAAAACGCCCAAACTTCTTTAAAAGTTTAACATATTGCTGACTTTGTTCAAATCGCTCGAGCAAAAGATTTATATCAGCAACAGCTACCCCCGCCCCTTGAGCTACTCTTTTTTTACGGGAAGCGTCTAAAATGCGAGGCAAAGTCCGCTCCTTAACGGTCATTGAGCTAATAATAGCCGCAAACTTTTTAAGCTCTGCCTCCCCCTTCTGGATCATCTCAGGAGATAAAGCAGGGTTTCCTGCCCCTGGCATATATTTGACAATTTGAGAGAGAGAACCCAATTTTTGCATCATTTTCATCTGATTAGCAAAATCTTCCAGAGTCATTTGGCCCTTAGCGAATGATTTCTCAACCGCCTCTTGCTCGGATTGCTTAATTTTCTCATTAGCCTTCTCTACCAGGCTTGCCATATCACCCAGGCCTAAGATGCGCCCTGCCAATCTTTCTGGATAAAGGCGCTCAAGATCGGCGATCTTCTCCCCTGAGCCCACAAATACTATCGGCTTTTTAAGCGCGTAACGGAAGGCAAATGCTGCTCCGGCACGGGTGTTACTATCAAGCTTGGTTAAAACGGCTGAATCAAAGCCTACCTGTTCATTGAAGGTTTTGGCTACCTGTAGCGATTCTTGGCCGGTCATGGCATCAAGCACGAGCAGCTTATACTTAGGCTTAAGCAGCTTGTTAATCTGCTGTACCTCTGCGATCATCTGCTCATCAATATGCAAGCGGCCTGCGGTATCTAAAAAGAGCAATTCAAATAGCTCTTTTTGATAATAGGCGTAAATCTCTTTAGCTGCCTCAACCGGATCAGTATTTTTGGCACGATAGAATGTGGCACCGGGAACCTGTTTTGCAAGAATGTCAAGCTGATCTACTGCCGCAGGACGGTAAAAGTCTACTGAGGCCAAAAGAATGCGGCGCTCTTTGCCTTTGGCTTTTGCCTCTTGGCTCACCAAATAGGCCATTTTTCCGATGCTGGTGGTTTTACCAGATCCTTGCAAACCCATCACCATTACCACCGAGGGCAATTGAAAGGTGAAAGGAACGGCATCTTGGCCACCCAAGAATGCTTTAAGACGATCATGAACCACTTTAATAAGTTGTTCTGAGGGCTTTAAAGAACTTAAAACTTTTTGCCCTACCACTTCATTTTTAATATCATCGCAGAAGGTGTCCACCAAAGAGAGCGGCACATCTGCTTCTATTAATGCATCTTTTACTTTGGCAAGCACTTCACTCACATCATCTTGCGTAAGCGTGCCTTTACCGGTAATTTTGGAGAATATTGTGGAAAATTTATTCGTTAAAAAATCAAACATGAAGCTTTAATCCTTTAATTTTGCTTATATACTGTTCATTCTAGCAAAAATGAAGAACTATAAAAAGCTGCAAAAATGGGTATACTTAAGAAACTATGGCAAGAAAAAACGAATATATCACAAAAACTCATCCCAAGACTCTGATCATCGGCATCGAAGCTCCTTATAATAAGACCATCGATATGGATTCTTATTTTCAAGAGTTCGTGAATTTGGTGAAAACCAATGGCACCGAATATGATGAAGCTGTCTTTATTAAGCTCCGTGAAATTGATCCCAGCTATTTTTTAACTAAAGGAAAACTCCAAGAGGTTAAAGAATTAGTGGAAAAACATGAAATCAGAGAAATTATCCTTTCTGAACCACTCACGGTGCAGCAAGAAAGAAATCTGAATGATTTTCTGCGCTGCAAGATTCACGATCGCACTCGTTTGATTTTAGAAATATTTGAAAAAGCGGCAAACACCGCTGAAGGTAAAATTCAAGTTTCCATTGCAATGTTGCAGTTTGATAAATCTCGCTTGGCTGGCCAAGGGATATACTTATCACAGCAAGCAGGCCAGATTGGTAACCGTGGTCCGGGTGAAACGCTCAAAGAGCGTGAAACCCGCCATATTGAAAATGCGGTTCTCAAACTTAAAAGAAATCTAGAAACACTGGAAAAAGCACGCGCTACTCAACGCAAACGCCGCCTCAATAGCCAAATTCCATTAATATGTTTAGTGGGTTATACCAACGCAGGCAAATCAACAATTCTCAACGCTCTTACTAAAAGTAACGTGCTTGCTGAAGACAAATTATTTGCCACATTGGATACCACTACCCGCGAACTGTATGTTGATGGCACTAAAAAAGGCTTAATATCTGATACGGTTGGATTTATTCAACAATTGCCACATCAACTCATTGAAGCATTTAAATCTACTCTTTCTGAATTGCAATATGCCGATCTTTTATTACAAGTGATCGATGCCGCTGACCCTAATTGGGAAAATCATATTAAAGTGGTTTTGGCAATTTTGCATGAATTGGAAATTGATAAACCGATGCTCTATGTTTTTAACAAAGTTGATAGAGTTGAAGATGTGCAAAATCTGGAACAAAAAATTGCTCATTATCAGCCGCATGTGATGGTTTCAGCACAATCAAAAGTTGGTTTAAAACCGCTCTATGAATTCCTAAAAGACTGGCAACGATAAACATTGTTTTTTGATTTGAATTGTGTATAAGCTCTTAAAGATTTTTTAAGTAAGTTTATCACGCAATTAATCAAAAGGAGTTTTATTATGTTGCGTTATACCAAAACACTTTCTCTGGCATTACTTTTTTCTTTGCCTGCAATTGCAATGGAAAATAAAGAACAAGCACTTATGGTAGTTAATCAAGCAGCTCCTACGAGCTCCTTTGATATGAATTCGACATTGAATCTCAATGCAACTCTTGATAAAGTGCGCGCTGAACGAGAACAATTAGCAAAAGAACAAAAAGATCTTGCAGAAAGAGAAGCACAATCACAAAAAAGAGAAAATCAAGCGCTTACTCTTCTTTTAACCAAACAAAAAGAGGCCGAGGAAACGCTTGTGGGCGCAAAGGCAGCAGAAGCGAAAGCCGATGCTGATTTACTTGCATCAGAACAAGAAGAAAGCCAAATACCCCAAGAAATCATGGATAAAGCGCACCTTGATATTGCAAAATTTAGAACTGACCATGCTAAAGCAAAGCGCGAATTACAAACGAAGAAAGAAAAAGCAGCTGCCGCTATAAGACAAAATGTAGCCGCTCTTGAAACAATCAGAGCAAAATTATCAGAACATAATAAACCTTCAGCACAAACGCAACAAGATGCTCCTAAAAATAGTGGCTTGTGGAACTATTTCTTTGGCAGCAGCAAAAAACAATCATAAAAAATTAGCAAAAATATGAGAACGCTGCGAGCCTTAAAATTCGCAGCGTTTTTTTATAATAAAAGGATGAAAAATGAATATACAAAGAATAATGCTTATGCTTGCTCTGTTGATGGGCACCAATCAATGCCATGGAATGCTGGGCAAACTCGGTCTTGGCAATTTAGGAACAGAAAAGAATGGTAAAAAAAGTATCGAAGCTATCGAAGATTCTCTTCCCCAAATATTAGAAGATACATCATTAGGTGAATACAAAAAATACACTCGATTAGCTCAGCATTATCAAATATATCGAGATGCTTTAAAAGCAAGCGAAAGTCCTGATGAAAAAAAAATCGCCGCAGCTGAAGAAGCTCGAATCGAGAATTTAAAAGCGGCAGAAGCGGCTCGCAACAGAGAAATTGAAACAAAGCAGATTCAAGCAAGAATAAATAGAATTGCTAAAATGCAGCCCCGAGATATCAATAAAATGCTGGAATTAATTCCTGATTATGAAAGATTGTGCGAATTGCATCCTGCAGATCAAACCTGTAAAAACGAGTTAACCAAATTGCGCAAAGGCAAATTGCGCTGTGAACTTAATCACCTCGTTACTGAATTAAAAGAGGTTAATAATAAAGAAGGCCTTATAAAGGTGTACACCCAATTAATGGATACTCATCATAAAGAAGAAAACAAAAAACATTATAGGTTAACCATCGAAGAGCTTCAATTGCAAATTACGCAAGAAGAATTAGAGCAAGCAGCTGAACGAGAACAAGCTTTTATACGACTTGAAAAAGAAAAAATAGCAGAAGAAAGAGCCGCTCAAGAAGCAGCTGAACGCTTAGAGCAAGAGCAATTGCGCGTAGCAGAAATGGCTGCAATAAGCAGAAATATAATCTTCTCAAGTAATCCCGAAAATTACGATTCAGAATATGTGAGAAAAATAACCCTCGCTCATTTCTTAAAAGAACATGCACAACTTGCGCAAGGAGCTGAGGATGATAGAGAACTAGCAAAACACGAATTTAAAAAAGCATCTGATTATGGCTATGTCGCATACGGACTTGCAAAAACGGACCGCGAGAAAGCTATAGCAGACGAATTACTCAAGTTACTCCCTTAATAAGTTAATTTACCAAAAACCGTTCGCTTTAATGGGCGGACGGTTTTTCTTTTAACCCCCTCATTTCTTTGCTAAACTAGCTTGAATTCAAAACCACAAATTCAGGCAGTTTCCATGAGCAATGAGCAGACCTCGCAATTCAATAATTTTCTCACCACTAATTTAAACAAATCGCAATATGAAGCGGTAACCCATCAAAAAGGATCGCTGCTTATTGTTGCCGGCGCTGGCTCAGGAAAAACACGCGTAATCACCGCGCGCATTGCTCATCTCATTTTAAATCAAAATGCATTTCCTTCTACCATTGTAGCACTTACCTTTACTAATAAAGCGGCCATGGAGATGAAAGAGCGTATTGAACATTTTATGAATGGCAATCATGAACTGCCGTTCGTGGGAACGTTTCATTCATTCTGCTTACGCGTATTAAAAAGAAATAGCGAACTTTTAGATAATCCCTTCTTTTCTATTCTTGATGAAGATGATCAACACAAAATTTTGCAAAATATTATTGCAAAATCTGGATTGCAAAAAAAGGTAACGGCCAAACAGCTTTCTTACCAAATTTCGCAAATAAAAAATCAAACCATTAATCCTGAATCGCATGATCTATTCTCTTTAAATCCGATGATTCGGGAAATTTATCACGCGTATGAACAAGAAAAAAAAGCGAGTAAATGCTTAGATTTTGATGATCTGCTTTTGGAAGTAGTAAAACTATTTAAGAAGAATGAAACATTTAGAAAAGATTTTCAGCAACGCATTCGCCATATCTTAGTTGATGAATATCAAGATACTAATGTGGTGCAGCATGAGCTGCTTAAGTTGATGGCACAGGCTCCTTCGAGCCAGCCTACGCCGAGGCTTCGGCGGCCAGGCGGGCCGTTTACTCCTGAGCTTGACGAAGGGGCAGGACGAACGGGGGGAGAACTCGCCGTTGATTCATTGTGCGCCGTAGGCGATGAAGATCAGTCTATTTATTCATGGCGCGGCGCAACCGTAACCAACATTATGAATTTTGCTAATGATTTTCGCGGCACCCAAATTATAAAGATCGAGCAAAACTATCGATCAGTGCAGCCGATTCTTGAATTGGCCAATCATGTGATCTCTCATAACATGAATCGCAATCCGAAAAATTTATGGTCAGAAAAAAAAGGCTCTGATCGGATTCGCACGATCGCATGCTTATCTGAATACCAAGAAGCAGAAGCAATCGCGCATTATTTAAAAGCTGCTGCGGCTAAAAAACAAAAATTAAACAGTATTGCCATTTTGTATCGCACCCACTTTCAATCGCGCGCAATTGAAGAAGCGCTACTTAAACATTCGATCCCCTATAAAATTATCGGCGGTATCCAATTTTATGAACGCAAAGAGATTAAAGATATTTTGGCCTATTTAAAATTAGTGGTGAATCCCTTTGATCGCCCTTCTTTCTTTCGCGTGATCAACTGCCCATTGCGCGGGCTTGGCAATAAATTTGAAGAACAGTTCCATGCTGCATGGAATGCAAATTTATTTGGTACCTTTAAAGATATTGCCAATCAATTAGTTGAAACAAAAGAAGTAACGGGCATTAAAAAAGATGCGCTGCTCGATTTCGTGAAATTATTTGCAACCGTGAGCCACACGGATAAGCCAAGCAAAGCAGTAGAGCATTTTATTATCGCAACACAATATTTTTCTTACCTCAAAGAAACGTATGATCAAGAAGAAGCGCTGGGTAAAATTGATAACGTTAAAGAGTTGATTCAAGCGATCAATCATTTAGAATCGCTCAAAGTAACAACCATCACCGATTTTCTTGATGAAGTTGCTTTGATGCAAGCGCAAATTCAAGCTGAAAGCAACGAGAAAGATCCCGTACTTCTCATGACCCTGCATGCGGCAAAAGGCTTAGAATTCGAAACGGTAATTCTTACTGGCCTTGAAGAAGGATTGCTCCCGAGCTCCCGCTCTTTAACCATGGAAGAATCCATTGAAGAAGAGCGGCGGTTATTTTATGTGGGAATTACGCGCGCACAAGAACGTTTATTACTCACCTATTCGCGCTATCGCTATAACTTTGGCACGATGACCGATCAACGCCCTTCTCGATTTGTGCAAGAAATTCCGCCATCAACCGTGCCGGTGTTTGATGCTTCCTATTGGCAAACATTACAAATGACCCAGTTTTTTTCTAATTGGCTTAGTGGCAATACTAATTCAATGCTTCGACCAGTTCTTCAGCACGAACGGCTTAAAAAGAATTCTCCGTTCGTTTCGAGTGATCCCGAGTTTAGCGAGGGAGAATCGAGAAATACTACTAAATCAAGCTTACTTAGAGGTGCTACGAGCGGTTGGAAGAAGAATCAACCAGTGAGCCATGAAAAATTTGGCATTGGTATCATCCAAGATATAGAATTGCGCGCCACGGGAAATACTATTCTCCAGATAAAATTCAAATCTGGCAGCAAAAAAATTGATGCTTCTTTTATAAAACCAACATAAAAAAAAGAAGGGCGCCGCAGTTACGCAAGCGCCCCGAGTTGTAGATCTCTTTAATGCTTAGTTTCTTGTTGCAATGTTATGGAAATTTGCAAAATATGTTGCACCAAAAGAACCGTTCACCGCTGCAGTACCCGCTGAAAGATCAACCAGTAACGCTGGCTCAAGTACTGGTCCTACCGCATTATAAATAATGTTATAGTTACCATTATTTCCATCCTGAGTGACTCCATCACCGTTATTAAATGCACGATTATTCTCAAATGTAGAGGTACTAATGCCAGGAGCTAAGGGAGTTCCTGCAGGTCCAAGATCAAAGAATCCACCACCATTACCAGCATCTTGATTATTATCGGCGCGGCATTCGCGAATTGCATTGCGATCGGAGTTTTGGAATAAGAAGCCAAAGACGTTATCAACGGCTTCATTTTGATATAACTCTGCACGTTGTGAAGCTAAGAAATAATAGCCAGCTGAGTATTTAATTATACCACCTACAACTGCAGAAAAAGCCCCTTTATTGCGAAGCGCTTTGCAACCACTTAATGACCAAGGGATATCAAGAGCTACCGAAGTATTACCTTCTAAATAAAACCCGCAACCAATACTTGCAGTTCCTGGAACAGCGCCTGAACCTGGCGAAGCTATATTGCCTTCGGCCACGCAATTCTCAACTGATACTGCGCGCATAACAGAGGTAGCACTGGTAATCAAGCTTCTGATTAGGAATCCATTCGCTTGACCACCATTTAACGCGAGGGCGCGTTGAGCCGTGCAACCACGTACAACAAAGTTTTCACTCACGGTGCCAGCAGATGCAGGTGGTATCGTGTGTAAAATTCTGAAACCTGCGGCAATACCAGCAGTGTCCATAGGACCATTAACGATAACATCACTTGCAGCGCAATTCTCAATAACTATATCGCTTGCAAAATCAACGACAAAGCCCACCGCTTGTATATTGGTTGTAACCGCAGGAGATACTGCTTGATTACCAATTTGCTTTACATTTCTTGCAGTACAATTGAGCAATTTTACGTTTTTACCACCCTCATTAAAGAATCCTCTACTCATATGGAAACCATTAGCTCCCGCTACCGCTTGCACACCATCAAATGAACAATTAGTAAAAGTGGTATCTACCAACCCACCGGAGAAGAATCCGGCAGTGAAATTATTAAAAGCGGTGTTGAAGAACGTATTTGATGTGTCATTAAATTGGCAGTTGTTCCATTGCATTTGATTACTACTCGATGCAACAACGCCGCCCATGCTAGCGCTGCCTAAAGGAGTTTGAAAATCACCGCGCATTTGAGTTCTATTAAAGGTAGAGTTGAATACATTCACGTTGGTATCAAAGACAAAGGTTCCGCCTGTTGGAGTGATAGCAAATGGAAGATCTTCAGCTTCTTGATTTGACCATTGATCATCAAAATGGCATCCATTGATCGTTATATCTGTTACATTTACAACTTCTATGCCTTGATAAAAGTTATTTAAGGAAAAAACATTTTCAAGAATAACGGCACTGGTAAGATTTATTGGACTTTCGGTAAAGAAAGTAGCGCCGGTACCTTCAAAAAATACCTCTCCGATTGAAATACCCGCAATACTCATTGGATTTGGATTATCGCCCGTTGTGTGAGGAATGTATGCAGGGAACGGACGCAATAATTTAGACGCGAGACCACCACAATTTTTGACAGTAATATCACGAATTTGAATATCATACGTATGGCCAAATACGCGAATACCAAACATTGAGAACCCTTGAATTATTGCTGGATCATCTCCCTTAATATAAATCGATTGTAAGCCACCTGGTGCTAAAGCGCTCGTATCTTCGCTGGTTGGGATAATATCAGGAATTAAAATTCCAATTCCATAAGGAACTTGAGTTGAAGTACCTTCTCCTGCTTGGCGCAATGTGTGAGGTCCAAGATCTAAAAATACATTTGATGCACGAATAGTAATTGCCGGTTGCACCACGGGATTAGTTGCTGGATCTGCTGTTGGAGCTATTGGATTAAACGTTACATCTTCTTTTAAACAATAATAACCCGGTTGCGTAATCACGTAGCCGCCGGGTTTATTAATATCAGCGCTGCCGAATGAGATTGCATTATTGCATTGCAAGCGCGCATCTATCGAGCACACTTTTTGCAAAATACATTTTTCTGTTTTTCCCCGCGTCTCTGCTTCTTCTGCACTTGCAGTTAAAGCAAACATGCTCACCAGCAGGAGCAGGTGAAATTTAGTTATAGATTTCATATCTACAACTCCTTTTTTAAAAATGTTAATCGTTACAGTCTGACGATAGAAAAAAAAAAAACGATTCAACGATTTCTAAAAAAAATTAAGGAAAGTAGCGTAGATAAAATGATATTTTGGGAAAATTTTTACAGCAGTTCTAAAAATTTATACTTCTTTTCAGCCGGCAACGTGAAATATTTATACGCCGGAATTGCAGAGATTTTTTTTCCGTTTTCTTCGAATTTATTTTCATAATCATGAGTTATGATAATCCCATGGGCCAATTTTAATTCCTGCAATGCTTGAAAAAGAGCCTTTTGCTCTCTTTTAAGCGTTTCCTCGTTATGAAGATCCCAGGCGACTTGAATCAATGCTTTCTTGGTATGAGACTTTGCTAAAAAATCCACTTCTAAATTATTTTGAGTTTTATAATAATAAATTTCTAATCCGGTACGGCGCAAATCTAAAAAAACCATATTTTCCAATAACCTTCCTAAATTATCGGTAAATTGGAATGCCACGGCATTCACCTGACCCGGATCAATGGAATATACTTTTTTAGGATTACGAATCTGCTTTTTTAATGAATAATCAAACATTTCAAGCTCAAAAAGAAGATATGAATCTGAAAATGCCGCAATATATTCTTTGACTACCTTATCGGTAAGATCAAATAGTTTTGAAAGATTGGTATATGAAAATGGCTTGCCCACATTTGAAATTAAATAGACAAATAATCGCTCCAGCTCAACCGATTTTCTCACCTGTAAACGTGGCGCAACATCTTGATACAAAATAGTTTTTGCGTAGGCATTTAAAATATCATACGCTACAGAAGGCATTAGATTGAGCGCAACTTCAGGAAAACCACCATACTCAAGAAATTGTTCCACTAACCGGCTCAATTTCAAACGATGTCTTGATACTTTAATCGATCCTTCAAAATCAATACCATAGGCTTTTGCTAACTCATTAAATGAAAGCGGAAATACTTCTAATCCCAAGGTTCTGCCCGAAAGCAGTGTCATTAAATCGGAGGAAAGTAATGCAGAATTAGATCCAGTTATTATAAATTTTATATTTTTTTGTTCATAATGAGATTTCACAAACACTTGCCATTCATTAAAAAATTGAATCTCATCGAGCATAATGTATATTTTGCCCTCTGGCTGAGCGATTTTTATATATTCTTCATATATTTTCTGTAAATATCCCACATCTTTTGCATATATCGCAAAATAAGGATGCTCAAGGTTGAGAAAGAGAATATTGCGAGGTTCAACCTTCTCTTTAATCATTAAGTTGTTAATCAGTTGTTTTAAAAGCGTACTTTTGCCTGCACGCCGAACCCCTACTATTGAAACAATTAAAGGCGTTGCCAGATATTTAAGTAACTCAGGAAAGCAATTTCTGCTTACTCCCGCATCATAAGGTTGGCCAGACCAGTGCAAATTTTGATCAATTATTACCGTTTCAAACATTTTTTAAATGCTCCCGCTATCCAGAATATATTCCGAGATATTTGCCATTATTCCGGATTATACTCCGAGACATTATAAAGTCAAGGCTCAAAAACGAAGGGCGCCGCAGTTACGCAAGCGCCCCGAGTTGTAGATCTTTAATGTCTAATTACAACAAACTCTTATGCACGAAGAGAGAGATTGTAATATTTATTGCCTGGTGCAGGATATGGATTATTTATAGAAGCATCATCAATTGGCGGTGTACCACCTGACCAGGTAATAGTATAATTGGCAGCCAACGTTGAAGGACTACCGTTAAGCACCGCAGTATTATTGATCCATGCGCTATTAGTAGTAGCTCTGGTATCTTGATAACCAATGGTACACGCAGTAACATAGTTATTTTGAACAACTCCGCTGGTTACAAAACCAGTTGGAACGGTACCGGTAAAGAGAATACCCGTATCACAATCTTCAACAACGTTATTTAAAAGCACTGGGTTTCTCACGTTATTAGCAGTAATACCTGCAGATCCGGCAGATCCTCGAACATCCAATATATTATTATTACGAAGCGCCGTATTTTTCATAACAAATGTTGGTGATGTAGCATTAACTGCTAGATTAAGCAATCGAATTCCGTGTGTTAAACCTGATCCAACCAGATGCGCTATATTGGTATTTTCAACTACCACGTTAGCAAATTGAGGTATACATGGAGGAGTACATGGTTTTGCAAGTTGATTCTGCATTTGGAAAAGACAACCGGCCACATTCCCACCATACATTTGTCTGATGTCGCAATCGGATATATTTACACTGAAAACGCTTGCTACAAAATCATTTATCGGAGAGGCATTACTAAATTGAACAAAAATTGCAGCTAAATTATCTGTTGGATTAGCAGCAGGGGAATAGAAAAAGTTAGCAAATTCGCAATCTTCAACTGTTATATTTTGAGCTGCTGACATGGTTATGCCCACAATTCCTGATCCGGTTGCTCCACTGAGATTGCTAAATAAGCAATTTCTAAACGTAAAAGAACCACCAAGAAGTACTTGACCTCCAATAAATGAATTGTGCAAACCATTGACTACCAGAACTGGCACACTACTTGTACTCGCGATATTACAGAATTGGCTATTTTGGACTAACCAGCTACTATTTTCTCCTCCAGCCACACCAAAAAGCTGATTACACGCGGTACCACCAAATCGTGCACCATTAAATTGACATTCATCGATAGTGACGTATAAGTTATTTGATGCTCTAATTCCGCCGCAACGATCGCATGGTCCATTCAAAACAGTAGCATTGTTAAACGTAGAATTTTGAAGAGAAACATTCACACTGTTTTTCATAGTCATGCCGACAACGTTAGGAGCTTTCGGAGTTGTTCCAGCATTATTTATGAAAGAGTTATCTGCATGAGAATTTTGGATAACCAAACCATTTATTTGAGCAGCCATGATTGCTACGCCAACGTTGTTGGTGAGATTACAATTGTCAATCAATACATCATAATATTTATAATCAAATCGCTCTGTTGGTGATGATGCAGATCCTGGATCTTGCAGAGAAATACCGGTACCATCATCAGTCTCTGCTCGAGTTTGCCCATCAACGCCATTATTATTTATGGTTAAATCTTTAAAAATGAAATTACGTGAGGAACGTTGCGGCACTTCATCGGGGATAAATGAGTAGATTGCTGCCCAGGTGAACCTTTCAATGTTACCATTGATTATAGAAATATCATTGAGAAATCTATCAATTTCGATTCCCACAATATTCGTAACGGTATTGCCCTGGCGAAGTGTATGGCCATTAAGATTAACTACTACGTTACTGGCCCTAATAGATATTGCAGAAGTTTTTGTTGGTGTTCTGAGGTCATATTTTATTCCATCAGCATCAACCCCTGAAGACATGAGCACTACTGGCTCAGGAGGGAAAAATGTGACATCCTCTCGCAAACAATATACGCCCGGTTGCGTGATCACGTATCCACCCGGCTGGTTAATTTCGGCGCTACCAAATGAGATTGCATTATTGCATTGCAAGCGTGCATCTATCGAGCACACTTTTTGCAAAATACATTTCTCTATTGAACCACGCGTAACTGCTTCCTCCGCACTCGCAGATAAAGCAAACATGCTCACGAGTAAGAGCATGCTAAATTTAGTTATAGATTTAATCATCTACAACTCCTTTCTTTAAAAATGTTAAAAACCTTGACAGTTTGACGATAGAAAAAAAAAAAAAAAACGATTCAACGGTTTCTAAAAAAATTAAAGGAAGTGGCGGAGATAAAAGATATTTTGAGCTTTTTAATCTTCTTCAACAACAATGGGCTGCGATGGAATTACTGCTCGAGCACCGGCAACTGCAATTTTGGATGCTAATGCTCTGCCTTGAAAATTCAGAGACTGGCCTTCTTGGATCATAGATTCAATATCAGCATCTTCATCAAGAATAAGATCTTTGCCAATTATTTTTCCGTTAGGAAGCCGCACGCCTTCGCCGGGAGTGATCCAGTAGCCATTGCGCGTGCGCACAATCATATAATCTTCTTCTTGCATGCGCGGCATCTCTTTTTCATACGGGCCCTGCCATCTATTAGGATGAATAAGATTCATAGAGCCTAATTCAGAACCTATAAAACCATCTTTTTTGATATTCAAGAAATTAATATCATTCTTTTGGCGATCAAATCCAAGAATGCCGGCCGTATTATTAATATCTTCTAAAATGGTAGCAAGATGAGCAACGTCTTGCGCGATAACTAAGCCAGTATTACGTTTTAATGATCCACGCCAATTATACGCAGTGATACCAATAAGTAATGCAATGACTACTACACTTATTAATGGAAATAGACTTTTTTTTTGCTTCATATTTTCTCCTTTTTTTTAGAAATAATTCAATTGCACTACTTCGCGAACTTCTGCCATAGTCTGTTGTGCAACTTTAAGAGTATCCTGCGTGCCTTTATAGAGAATATCTTTAACTACTTCAGGATTCTTTTCCCATTCCTGGCGGCGTGCTCGAATAGGGCTAATAAGATCTTCCATCACTTTAATCAAGCGCTTTTTGAGAACCACATCGCCTAGGCCACCACGTTGATAATGGGCCTTAAGCTCAGAGATCTCTTCTTTATTTTTATCAAAGAGATCCAAATACATAAATACTACGTTGCCTTCTATTTTACCCGGATCGGTGACGCGAATATGATCAGCATCGGTATACATGCTCATTACTTTTTTAGAAATCTCTTCGGAAGAATCTGAAAGAAAAATTGCATTGCCCAATGATTTACTCATTTTAGCTTTGCCATCCGTGCCTACTAATCGTGAGATAGGAGAAATAAGCGTTTGCGGTTCAACCAGTACTTCTGTTTTATAGGTGCGATTAAAGGCGCGTACAATCTCATTAGTTTGCTCAATAATGGGTAATTGATCTTCACCCACCGGAATCAGGTTGGCTTTAACCACGGTGATGTCAGCCGCTTGATGCACGGGATACATTAAAAATCCAGCCGTTACGTTTTCATCGTACCCTTTTTGCTGCATTTCTGTTTTAACCGTCGGATTGCGCTTTAAACGATTCACGGTAACAAAATTGAGATATAAAATGGTGAGCTCAGCAATTTGGGGAATCATCGATTGTACAAAAAAAGTGGTTTTGTTCGGATCGATTCCTACGGCCAAATAATCGAGCATCACTTGATACACGTTATCATGCACTTTTTTTGGATTATCATAATTATCAGTGAGCGCTTGCACATCGGCAATCATCACGAATTGTTTATACTTATTTTGCAAATCAACACGATTGAGTAATGAACCCACATAGTGGCCTAAATGCAGAGGACCAGTTGGCCTATCACCCGTTAATACAATTTTTTCTTGAGACATAGAAAACCTTTAATTTGTTACTTTTTCTTATCATACCAAATGCATTTCATATGTCTTGCATAAAAAAAGAGACCCGAATTACATCGAGTCCCCTTTTTTTATAATTTAAAATTATTTTTATACCGGTGGTTGACCATACAGCTGTTGCATTAAAAGCCAAAAATCAGAAACAAGATCCTCGCAACACTCATTAATCACTAATGAGATAGTTGCGATATTTGAGGTGCATGGCGGCGTGCTAGAATCCACTACAAAGAATGTGAAACTATCATTACCCAAAAAGCCTAGATTTGGCGTATAAGTAAACGCACCCGTAGTTGGATTAAATGAAGTAATGGTGCCATTGGTTGGCGGCGTTACAATGCTGAAAGTGCGAGGAGGAATTCCTCCCGTTACTTGCAATGTTTGCGAAATAGGAACGTTTCTGCATGCGCTGTATGAAGCATTTTGTGCAACCGGAAAATTATTAGCTGATATTGTTAATGAGCCGGTGCTACTACACTCATTCTGATCAAACACTTCATACACGAAACTGCATGGGCCAGTGAATCCCGTTGGAGCAGTGAAACTAAACGTACCATTTGAGTTGATAGTTACACTACCACCCGTACAACTTACTGCACCAACTGGACCATCAAAGAAATAAGGCGGCAATCCACCCGTTACAAATAAATTTAAATCACTTGAAACGCTATTATTACACGTAGTGATGGCAGTAGGGCTGGTAATTGGAGATCCGATTGCGATATCAACCGCACCGGTTCCAACGCAATTATTGCTATCAGTTACTTGAAATACAAAACCACCACTCCCATTAAAGCCAGGAGTTGGTGTAAAGATAAAGTTTCCATTCGGCGAAACGCTCGCAACACCTCCCACTGCTAAACCAGTAACCCCAAAAGTATAGGGAGGAAATCCACTACTTGCTAAACCACTTAAACTACCAGTCACGGTTGAAGCAGAACAATCAGTAATGCTTTCGCTGTCAACTATTGGTGAAGCTATCGTGATTCCCACTGTTCCGCTTGATGTACATTGCGCGCTATCAGTTGCTTGGAAACTAAATCCACCCGGGCCGCTAAAATTAGTGGTTGGAGTAAAGGTAAATGGTCCGGATGGAGAAATACTTACTCCACCACCTACCGGCGCACCTAAAGGAGAAAAAGTAACAGGGCCAGAAGCACCAGTTACAAGATTAAGTAAATTACCGGTGACTGGCGTATTTACGCAATCACGAATCGCAGTATTACTTGCAAGCAGCGAACAACAATTACTAAAGTTCACCGTCACCTGACCGGAAGTAAAGCAACCATTCGGATCATCTACGAAATATGAGAATGTACAAGGACCTATGCCGGTCGGTGCGGTGAAACTAAAAGGTCCACTTGGGTTAATTGTTACAATACCACCGCTACAACTAATACCACCTGCTTGCGAGAATACATATGGCTGCGCACCACCCGTAACAAAAGAATTTAAATTGCCAGTAATATTATTTGAACAGGTAGTTAATTGAGCGGGCGTAGTGCTTGGTTGCCCAATGGCAATATTTATCGCTCCTGTTCCCACACAGTTATTGCTATCGATTGCCTGAAATCCAAATCCACCGGTACCATTAAAGCCGGGAGTGGGAGTGAAAGTATATATCCCACTTGGAGAAATAGTAACTATGCCACCCACGGAGGCGCCGGTTTCAGAGAATGTATACGGAGGAAATCCACCCGTTGCTGAACTACTCAAATCACCCGTAACGGCAGTACTACTACAATCAACCAAATCAAGGCTGGTAACGATCGGCGAACTTACGGTGACTCCTACGGTTGCGGTCGCGGTACATGCAGCACTATCGGTTACTTGGAAACTAAAACCGCCATTACCAGAAAATCCAGTATTGGGTGTAAAAGTAAATGGTCCTGAGGGATTAATAGTAACTGATCCGCCAGACGGAAGACCAAATCCGGTGAAAGAGACTGGGCCAGAAGCCCCCGTAATTAAATTAGTTAAATCACCGGTAACGGTAGTATTCAAACAATCATTAATTGAGGTATTACTAGCTGATAATCCACATGCAAGGACGTTAATAATAATAACAGGAAGAGGTATTACGGGATTACCCTGAATGCCGGCTGTGTATTGTTGCACGCCGGTAGCGGTTGCTTGAATAGTCATCGTAAAGCTTATCGTTGCTAATGGTGCTATGGTAAATCCAGACCACGCTCCTTGACCACCCAAATTTTGAAGCGATGCGGCACTCGGATTAAATGTTCCTGATGGC
>CAYMRF010000012.1:0-27336 GCA_964392765.1 uncultured Pseudomonadota bacterium | reverse complement strand
TCGACAGGCTCAGCATGAGCGGGTGTTGTATTATAATTCATGTTTCCATTTAGAGCCGCGGAACCGATTGATATACACAATGCTCATCAATCCATTACCCACATAAAACGAGCCATAAATAAGTAAAAATTTTAGCGCGGGATCAGCAATAGGCAAGCCGGCCAAGAAATAAGAGACCGGGAAAAAATACCCTATGCAGATTGCCAAGCGCGTCCACATAACAATTTTAACATCGCCAGCACCCCGAAGAGCGCCCGATAGGATCAATTGTAACAGATCAAAAAAGACCAGTACACTCAATATTGGAAAAATTCGAACGGTGAGATCGGTAAAATCACCATTTTTATCAAAAATACTTAATAAACTGCCGGAAAACACCGTAAAGACCGCCAAAATAGAGAAGACCATTATCGAGCCCAAAAAGAGCACTTTTTTAATATTAGCCTTGATACCGGCCCAATTATGGATTCCTAAATCATTACTCACCAAAAAGGTGATCACTTGCGCCAAGGCAATAGCGGGCAAAAAGGCAAAGCGCTCTAGATCTTTCACCACACAAAAGGTTGCGGTGGTACACGTGCCCATGGTGTTGAGCATTTTATTAAGCCAAATATAGGCGAACGCCAAGCTCGCTTTATCAATAGCTACTGGCCAAATGATAATGAGCAGCTCTTTAAAATAGGAGCCGCCTTTAAAACCAGAAAAGAGATCAATCCCAAAGTGCCGATACCGCTTATCGCATAAAACAAATAAAGTAGCTGCAATGCTCATAGCAATACTTTGAACCACAGATGCCCAAGCAGAGCCATTAAAGCCAATTTGAGGCAATCCGAATTTTCCAAAAATTAAACCATAATCAAAAAAAACAAATACGAGTGCGCCGATTACAAAAATATACATGGGAGTGCGCGTATTTTTAATTCCGCGCAAAAAGCCAATAAACGCTAAATATACAAAGGTAAAAAATACCCCTAATGCACGCAACCGCCAAAAGGGAATTGCCAATTGAGTGATTTCCGGCGAAGCATTAAGCCATCCTAAAATAAAAAACGCCGCCCAATAGAGAAAGACTGCAAAAAATGCACCAAAAAGAATCGTTGCCCAAAAAGCATCGCGAAATACATTGCCGGCCTTTTTAAACTCTTTCAACCCATTAAAATTACCTACCATGATAACGGTGCCAATTGAAAATGCTTCGGCAATTTTAAAGAGCATGTGTAAGGCATTATTGGTGGTACCCAAAGTCGCGTATGCTGGAGTTGATTTAAGGGAACTGATAAAAAAAGAATCTATCCAAAATGGTAAGGCAAATATTACAAATGAGGTGATAAATTCTGGCAAAAAGTATCGTATGATTCGCCAGTAACTCTCTCCATGATGCCTATCAACAATGCCTGCAAAATAACTTGCTAAAAGCCCTTGTTTCATACCCAATCCTCTCGAATTACAATAGTTTATCACGGTTACCGAGTTACCTGCCGCCAGATATAAACTAATTAAAAATAAATGTAAACGATTTTACACCGAGGGCTTGAAATTACTTGCGTCATTAATAAAATCACTATTTCAGTTCAATTTTACCATTATCTAAATCAAATATATTTCCCTGCTTTTCAATTTCAGCAAGTCGGGCCATAGTAATATAAGATTTAATGGCTGCATTCTCATTACTGCCTTCACGATGAGCAGCATCCCATAATATTGCCAAATGGCAGTTCATATTATTATTTGGCTTAGTTTTATAAAGACCTTGGTATTCGGTATTTTTTTCATCAAAAAGACAACAAGATTTTAGCGTAGCTGGAGACTCAGTTCGGGGTTTAATACGCGCTTGATAGAGCACTTCAAAATCACCCTCAAACTCTTCTGCCACAACAATAAGATCTTCAGGTTTGCGCGTTGCATCATACCAAAGACCACAAAACATGGAAGGCTGAGCATTTTCAATAATAAATCCAGTGCCATAAATTCTTGGATAATCTATAATAGACGTCAGTAATCCATTATATTCAACATGTCGACGTAGCGATATTCCCGTTGAGATTTTGGGAAGACCTTTAGAAGCAGAGGTCAAGAGGTGTTTTATTTTTTCAAATAATTCAGTATTTCCTGTCTCGACATCCATTCCAAACAAAGCATTACAACTAAACAAAAAAACAAAATGCAAAGCGTATTTTTTAGAGAACATTAGAGCTTCCTTTACCGCAATAATTATCTAGTTATAGGATAAAATTCAAAATAATTCATCCTTCGATGAGCTCAGGATGAATAAGGGAATATTAACTTTTTTTATCAGCAAAGAAAACAATTCGTCTCCTTTTACCTTTAATTGTGTAATCAAATTCACGGAGCAAAAATGGCTCTTCGATTTTCATAGGCTGCCATTCTTTAGATGCCCAATAGGCAACGTGTTTAGTGCGATATGGACAATTAGCGCGGAACATACGTATCAATTCATCGGTGTGCAATGAAGCGCGCGAAACAAATAGATCAATCGGCTCATCAGTTTTTCTCAAAAAGGTGCGCCAATCAAGATCAATCACTTCAATATTATCAAGCTTAAGAGTCTCAATAACATCGCGAAGAAAACCAACTTTTTTATGAGCAACTTCGATCAAGTTCACACGCAAATGGGGAAATGCAATTTTTAAAGGAATACCCGGAAACCCGGCACCGCTACCCACATCAGCAATCATAGAGACTGTTTTAAAATCTACCGATTTGCTAATCGCTAAAGAATCTTGAAAATGGTGCGCAATAATTTCTTTAGGTTCAGTTATCGCGGTTAAATTAAACAGCTCATTTGATTCGCGAACCATGGTTAAATAGGTGGCAAACTGGGAGGCTTGCGCCGGTGTTAGATTATATTCCTTAATAAAATCGCTCCATAAGGGCGTATTTTCAAATTCATGATGATTGGTAATCAAGCAAATACTCCAAAACCATAGATTTTATTATTTAGTTATTGGTACTGTTTAAATAAGGGATAAACTCATAAGGGCAGAAAGATATGAAAATTAATACGAGTACCTTTCTTTTAATTTTAGCAGTTTTTTTCAATAATCACAGTCTGTTTTGCGAACAACTGATCACCCTTTTTCTTAAGCCCTATCCGGAAATTTCCGCAAAAAACGCTTCTCAAAAGCTTGCTCCTAAATTAGATCGGATCGGCAAACTATCATCAACCCGCTCTAAAAATATTTTGCCTCCTTCCATCTCGGGAATTTTTGCAACCTACGGTGGCTTTTTAACGGTATCTGATCTTATGGGCGAATTATCGTTTCCACGCAAACATACTAAACCCTTTGTGTATCTTTTAATCACTGAGAAAATAACGCCTATTGTGATGGCAGGCAACACGATTAGCCATTGGCAACTTGAACCGGGCATCGCAGCAGAAATGTATTTATTCGAGCAAAAATGGGACGAAGAGATTAATGTAGTGTATTGGGATGTTTCGCAAGTTCCCGTGCCAAAAAACAAGCGTGTGCCACTGGAATCATTAACTATCTTTGCAAATCCCAAATATGTTTATGTGCCATTGGGCATAAGTCTCTTTAGAGAGAGTCCGCATCTTATTTTGCCGGATATTTATATTAAAAAAGGAATTAATTTAACGGCAAGCGCATTATATCTTTTAAATCTTACTCATTATTTTGGCTCAATCTTGCAACTTTATAAAAAGCAACCAGATCGCTACATCAGACATTTGACATATTAATAAAAGAAATCGAATATATTAGACACTAACCTACCTAAAGTTGTGTGAACAAGGGAAAAACAAAAATGAAATTGCAGATTGCGTTTGATATTACTGATCTTGATAAAGCCATCGAGGTGGCTAAGAAAGTCGAAGAGCAAAGCGATATTTTTGAAATCGGCACGCTCCTGATTTATAAACATGGTATCAAAGCAGTTGAACGCTTTCGCGATACTTTTCCTAAAAAAACACTTCTTGCGGACACTAAAATTATTGATCGCGGCAAAGAAGCAGTTGCAACCATGGCAAGTGCCGGTGCCGATTGGGTAACGGTAATGGCAGGAACTGGAAAAGAGGTTATTCATTCTGCTTCTGCTATGGCTCATCAATGTAATATTAAAGTGATGCTTGATTTAGTAGACTCAAGTTCTGTAGGCCAATCCGCTCTTGATGCAAAAAATCTAGGCGCTGATGCACTCTTGTTTCACCAAGCCTACGATGAAAAAGATGCATTAATTTTGCTTGATAAATGGGATATGGTGCGCGGCAATACACCACTTCCTATCTTTGTTTCTGCCAAGATAAATCGCTCAACTATTTTTAATATTATTAATATCAAGCCCGATGGAATCGTGGTTGGTAAAAGTATTATTGATGCAGATGATCCGGCGGATGAAGCGCAATTTTTCTACGATCTTGCGAACAAATAATTTTTTTCTATTTCTGTTTAATGGCGAAAAAACTGAACAGTGCATTACAAACTAATCCGTTCGCTTCGATAGAGCCCGCAGGGCGAGTGGAGAAGTTAGGTTAAATGTTTGATCCTATATAAACCTCTCCATTCGGCTTCTTCGAAGCCTCCATCGAGGCGAACGGGTGGGAATTCTTCTCTAGAAATTTATCATTCAATTTTAGCTTAAGTTAAAACAAAAAAACCTGCTCACTTCCCCTAGAGGAACAAAAAATTGACAAACGTCTCAGCTTAATACTAAGATGTCTGCAGAGTTTTGTTGTTTTTAATTTTTAAGGAGATTTTCAATGAATTCACACTTTAAATTTCTTGCTGCTGCATTGTTGTTTTCAACATTGCCATTACTCGCAAACAGCGATTATGATCACTGCCGTCCTGATGCGCGCGCAATTAATAAAGTTGCCGCAACTCTTGATGATGTAGAAGCAGCAGTTCTTTACTTATTAGTAGATAAAATTCCAGCAAAATTTAGCTGTTCATTCGATGTTAAAGGTCGCACTAAAAAAGCAATCGTTAAACATTTTGTCAATCGCTTCTTATTAAACAATGCATTTGATGTAGTAGCTGATGTTCCAAATGCAGGTACCGTCACCGTATTAAATACTGATCAAGCAATGGAAATTGGTGCAGTTGCTCTTGATGATATTTTAGACAAAAAATCAGCAGGAACAATTCTTACCAACGCAGGTAAAACGTTTGTTCGCGAAAAAATCGTTGCTGCATTGGTATGGCTCTTGGCACAAACTCCTGTTGAATCATTATTACCAGATTCACTCACCACCAGCACACTTTACACCGAAGGCCGCAACGAAGTTGCACGTCACTTTGTTGACAAAGGTCTTGAAAGAGTTCTTTAATCAGAACTTTGTTTTAGAAAACAGAAGAGGCAGCCTAAAAAGCTGCCTCTCTTATTTTAAAAATACTTCTAAGATTTAAACGTCATTTAACAAAAAATATTCGCCGTGTACACATCCTGAGTAGCCGTAAGGCGTATCGAAGGATCGGCACACAATGCAATAAAAAAACAAGGCCAGCAATATGAATCTTTGCACTCAAAGCAAAATAACTGATGATGTTTGCCCGTCCTTCGATACGCTGCTAAGCAGCTACTCAGGATGTGTAAAATTTATCAGCCAGAGAACAAAACTACTTCTTCTTAAACTGAATATTATAAAGCTGTTCTATCTCAGAAATCGTAGTAGCCTCAGTGGCACTTTTATCCGGACGATATCCCATAAATCGCGGGAACCGCAACGCATATCCCTGCTTGCTTTCAGTCCGCGCGGCAGAATGCAACGGAGAGATAGTAATCTCATCCGCACGAATGCGGCAAACAATCTCAGGACTCACCCAAACATCAGGATACAGCTCTTTAACGCATGCAACGTTTTTAGGAATCTCTTTAACCTTAATCTTATCGCAGCGCTGCTTTAAATCTTTCCAATCTTCATCTTTGAGGCCCGTGCCAATTTTTGCTACCGTTTCAAAACGATCGTCTTGCTTATTGTAAAGACCGACCAAGAATGCACCGATGCCAAAATGAGCGCGTTTGCCTTCACCCGCATAATAGCCCAATATCACGCAATCGAGTGTATCTTCTAAATGCCCTTCTTCTTGGCGCTTAAGTTTGATCCAATTAAAATTACGTTTGCCTGGTTGATAAATGCTATCAATCCGTTTTACCACCAATCCTTCAAGCCCGAATGCGATATTCTCATTAAAGTAATCTTCTAATTGCTTTGCAGTGCTCACTGTTTTCTCTTCAATAACGCGAATGAGTGTATTAGGCACATTGAAAGTTTTTAAAAGTAATGCTCTACGCTCCTCTTGCGTAAGGCCCATCACATCTTTGCCATTGAGATACATGATATCAAAAATAAAGACTTGCAAAGGGAAATCTTTGATGGCCTCTTCAATGCCGTGTTTGCGCTTGCGTTTTACCGTTTCTTGAAACTTAGAAAACGTGCCCGTGTGCGGATCATACACAATCGCTTCGCCTTCACAGATAATGCTTTGCACATCTAACTTTTCAAACGCGGCAGCCAGATCAGGAAACATGGCAGACATATCTTGTAAATTACGCGAATAAAAATGAATTTTGGGTTCTTTGCCCGTCTTATCCACGTGAATTTGTAATCTAAAGCCATCAAGCTTTGCTTGGGCCACGCACGTGCCAATCTTTTCTATAATAGCAGCAGCTGTCGGCAAACGTTCAGCCGCAGCAGGTAAAATAGGTACTCCCACTTTGGGGTGCACATTTTCAATTTTTTTAATGCCATACTCTTTTAATTCATGCGCTACCCAGCCGATATCCGCGCAAACATTATATGCATTCTCAATAATCTCGCGCAATGATTTATTGCCCGTAATCATCCAAGAAAGGGCATCAACAATCGTCATATCAGAAAAGCCCAGGCGCAACTTGCCAATAATGATGCGCACAATATAACGGCCTGCTAGTGGATCAAGCTGCTGCAGCAAGGAGACTAACGCATTAATTTTTTCATCTTGAGAGCCCGCGCCCGAGGTTTCTTCAATTGCGCACAACTCTTTATAGACTTGCAAGACCGTTAGTTCATCTTTTGCTTTCCAGGAATCCGGTTGGATAAGTAACCCAAGATCTCCTAGTTTTTTTGCTTCTTTTTCAATGGCATCTTGATCAACATTGAGCATCAGTGCCAGCGCTTTGGCCACGCTTTTCTCTGCCATATTAAATTGAGTGCCAATATGGGGAGCATGCAACTGCCCGAGCGATATATTGCAGATAATCTCCGCCTCATGGGCAGTAGCTTTGCCCAGCAGCTCAGCTAGAACGCGGGTCATCTCAAGGCGCCCGCTCACCTGTTCAATCTGGGAAAAACTATGTGCAACCTGTTCAAATTTCATATCATCACCTTTTTGAGTACTATTCAGGCCAAAATTAAGGAATAATGAGAAAAATATACCTAATAAATAGAAAAACATCGCGTTTTGATCTGTGAATTTATATTATTTCTAATTGAAATTAACGGCATTTGACTTATTTATACTTAAGTTTACCATGAAAAGTATAAAAAGCTTATTTTTAGGCTTTAAATCATAATAAATAGAGGTTTATCATGAAAAGACATTTAAGTCTCTTATTGCTCCTTTCAATGGCAGCAACCCCCGTTCTAGCAATCCCACAAAATTCTACGGTCTCTCAAAATACTTTTGACTTTGACGAAACTGCTTTTGAAGAAATTGTAAAGAAGGCTACTAAGCATTACGAACAGTCTGGGTCTAAGGCAATTTACCATACATTATTTGAAGACTGCTATGGGCAAAGTCCTGATTATATAGGAGTCAATATTCTCACACCTTTGGAAAGTTTTGCTTTTGAATATGCGAAACAGAATCCAAACTCGATTAATACTTTTATAGAAGCACTTGATAAAACACGTCCTAAAAATGCAGAAATTACGGTAGAAGAAGCTATTCAAGGATGGATGGAAGTATTAAACAGCAGAGCAAACAAGATCGGACTAAGCATTACCCAGGACCAATTAAGAATGTTAGCAATTTTTCATGTATCAATGGTCCACCTTTTCGATCCTAAACTCACGGGATTTAATCTCTTCAAAGAGATTGTTGAATATGCAAATCAACAACTTCAATAAATAATTAAAGGTTTTTTTATATGAAAAAAGTATTATTTTTTTTACTACTCATTTCAATAGCTGCAATGCCAGTTCAAGCATATCAAATCAATATTGATTTTTATCAAAAAACGAGCGCCTGGAAAAATCGCGACACTTTCGAAGCATTGCTACATAAAACAATCAGCCACTATGAAAATTCTGGATCTCAAGCACTTTTACATTCCTTGTATAAAGCGCAATATGGCCAACAACCGCATGGCGTGACTATTCTTGCAGCTTTTGAAAAGTTCGCTTTTGAGTTTGTGGAGCAAAATCCAAATGCGATCGATGCTTTCATACAAGCATTGGAAAATCATCCGAAAAGGGATGGATTAAGCGTAGCAAAGACAATTGAAACACTGATGTGCACCTTAGACCATAGAGCATCTAAGTTTGGATTAACCATTTCAAAAGAACAAATAAGAATATTGGCTGTCTTTAAATTATCAATATTCATGTTCACAATCTTGCCGGATCTTGATTACAACTTCTTTTTAGAGATTGCACAATACGCCGATCAACAACTTCAATAATAATTTAGACTTGTTCTAATAAAAAAGGCCACTGTTTAAAGTGGCCTTTTTTAGTTCTAATATATTTTTAAAGCCATTCATTTAAGAAACTGGCCTGCCAGTCATTTCCTTCAGAAATGACTGGTGGCTACGCAGGGACTCGAACCCCGGACCTACGGATTATGATTCCGCCGCTCTAACCAGCTGAGCTACGTAGCCGAAAATTTCAACATGCTTCTATTATACCTTAAATTCGTAACTTTTGAACATTAAATTTATCTAAAATGAAAGTAAATGTCGATTTAAGGAAGAATAAGCCGGTGATGAGGGTTGAAATGATGCCCAGCATCATGGTTACCGCAAAACCTTTAATTGGGCCAGTACCAAAATAATAGAGTACCACGCCAACAATAAAGGTAGTAATATTTGCATCAAGGATCACCACAAGCGCATCAGAGAACCCGGTATCAACCGCTTTTCTGATGGTCATGCCGCTTGCAAGCGCTTCTTTAATTTGTTCATAAATCAAAATCGATGCATCGATTGCCATACCCACGGTAAGCACCAATCCGGCAATACCCGGCAACGTGAGTGTTGCGCGCAAGAAATGCATAGCAACCAAGATCAAGATTAAGTTATAGAGCAAAGTAATAAATGCGAGTAAGCCGCACAAGCTGTAGAAGGTGAGGCTAAATATCAAGAGCAATCCAAGACCCACTAAGCAGGAGATCAAACCTTGTCTGATAGATTCCGCACCCAAAGAAGGACCAATTTGGCGCTCTTCTTCAAAGGTTACCGGAGCAACGAATGCACCAGATTTCAATAACACTTCTAATTGTTTTGCTGATTGCGGAGTAAAGGTGCTGCTTTCAATCTGACCGCTATCGCGCAATGCAGATCTCACTGCAGGAGCCATCACCACTTGCCCATCAAGAACAATGGCTAATTGCTTACCAATATTTTTGCTGGTGAGATCATAAAATCTTTCGCCGCCTTCAGAAGTAAGCTGGAAGCTAACCACCATACCGCCACGCTCGCCTAATTGTGCACGCGCATCACGCAAATCTTTTCCACCGATATCGGCAAATTTTGGCACTAAATAATATTCGCTCACTTTGCCATCAGCCGTAGTTTCTTGTGCCGGCAAGATTTCCATATCGCCGGGCAAGATGCCATCGATTTCATAAAGAATATCTTCAGGACTTTTGCCCACTTTTTGAACAAGTTTAAATTCTAAAACTGCCGCCCTGCCGATCATCTCTTTTGCTTGCATTGGATCAGAAACATCGGGCAACTCAACGATGATATTTCTTTCACCTTGAGCTGCAATCGTGATTTCTTCCACGCTTAAACGATTAAGACGAGTACGCAATACTTCAACGTTTCTGCTTACGGCATCTTCTTTAATTTTTGCTGCAATGCGATCAATAAATGAAGCTTTTACGGTTTGATTGTCTGCCGATACTACAAGATTTTTATCGTACTCTTGAATAATTTGCGCGGCACTTTGAGCTGCTGCGGCAGAAGAGAAGGTTAAAACGATTTTGCCGTTTTCAACACTTTTGGAAACCGGTTGTTCTTTGCCCGCTTCTTTGAGACGGTTGCTGATTGCTTGCAATTTAGAAAACAATTCAGTTTCAACTGCTTTATCAGTCTGAACTTCAAGCGTGATAAATGTCCCGCCCACAAGATCGATACCGTATCGCAATGTTTTACGCAATGGCCACAATAAATAGCAGCATGCGATTGCTAATAAAATCCAAAAGGTAAACCATGAAAATAAACCACTACGACGTGCTGAAAGATTCATGCTAGCTCCTTACTCCCGATTAAATGTTAATCTGTGAATTTCTACTAATTTTCAAATATAAAGATGACGCCTTAGACTGGCCTGCCAGTCATTTCTGAAGGAAATGACTGGTGCCGAGGAGGGGACTCGAACCCCTACAGGATTTCTCCCGCAGCCACCTCAAGGCTGTGTGTATACCAGTTTCACCACCTCGGCATATCAAATATTAAGCACTGGAAAATGTATCATAAAAAAGAGGCCTAATCAAACGATATTTTAGGCCTCTTAAAAGTTATAAATAAGCAGCTAATGGGATTAGCTTGGTTCTTCGGGGGTTTCCGCGGCGACTTTTGCTGCCCTGCGAGATGGTTTCACCAGAGTTACTTCTTCTGATTCACCGCCACCAAGCAAACCGCTCACCCAACCAAGCATGCTACCAAAAACATTCGAAACCAATGAAAATGGCGCTTTCACCCATCCCCAAATAGTTCCCATAAATCCCGTTGATTCCTCAGGTTCTTCCGGTAGCGCTTCTTCTTTAGCGGGAAGCTTGCATTCTTGCTTCATAGCAAGTGCTTGCGCTTGAAGACTAATGCCCTTCTCGGATAATGCTTGAACATTCGTTTTAATTTTATCAGTCTCTTGTTCAATCTTTTGCGTTAATTGATCAAAATATTTAGCAAAGGCATCAGTTAAATATGAATTAATACTATTGAGATTGCGCCAGTAGGTGTCCATGCTATAAAAGAGTTCGCGCGCCTTTTTATCACTTAATTCACGATTAATTGCTTTAAAATTGGCCCATGCTTGCTGCTCATAATGCTTTGCTTGATTGAGCTGCTCCAGTAAGCGCATTAATGCGTCTTCTATCGCGCGATCAACCTTTGCAATATTTTGAGTTCCTTGTTGCAATTGTTCAATATTCTTCTTTTCTTGGGCAAGTATTTCAAGCAATTCCCGTTCTTTTTCATCCAGAGAACCTTCCGCTTTGCGTTCTTGATCAAGCTGACGTGTCATAAAAGAAATCAATTCGGTTAATTCGCCCTGCTTGAAACCAAGCTCAGAATAAAATTCTACAATCATACGATCTAATTCATTTCGTTTCACAAAAAAGATCATACGCGAATCAAGAATCTTATCAGTCAATTGCTTAATTTTTTCATAGGTGTGTTCTGCTTTCTCCCACCAGATACGCTTATAAAGCCAATTTCCTTTTGCTTCATTGATATCAACGGTATCAATCCCTTTGATCTCAATGTCTTCCTCTTCCGCTTCTGGTGCGGGTTGAAATTCTGGTTGCGGTTCTGGTGCCGGTTCGGGCATTGTTATAGGTTGACTTGCTTGCGCAGGAGCTGCCACCGGTTGCGCCGCAATCGCAGCTGCAATAGGCGGCGTTGATGGTGAAGTGGTTTGCGCAGGCCCTGTGGCTTGCGTTATCGGTTGCATTGATGCATTTGGCTGCGCAGAAGTTGTTGCCGTAGTTGGTTGCGGCTGAACGGATTGCGCTGCCGTTTGCTGGGGTGCAGCACTCACGAGCGGCGGTTCAACGATACCGGTGGTGGGTGCTTGAACAGCGGCTGCAGTTGGTTGCAAAGCGGCAGCACCTGACATTGCAGCTGGATCAGCTGGCACGGCAGGCGGCGCTTGGCAAAGGATAACCCCATTACTACTAATTATCAGTGCAAGCATTATTTTTTTTTGCATACACAGTTTCCTTGCTTTTTATAGTTCGTTTATAGCGTTTCTGAAAGCTCTTTTAATTCATTCATTAAAGCTTTTGAAAGCTCTTCAGCTTCCCATGAAGTATAACTCCAACGAACGCCTGACTCAACGCGAGTAAGAACCGAGCGATCACTTTTGATATCGATGATATCAATACGAACAATATTCATCAATGGATGTACCAATGATGGTGCTCTCACTACTCCAGCACGGCCTAATACGCTATATGCTACGTTGCCTTCATCAAGGAAACAGAGCATAACTTTCTTCTGCCATACCATGTTATGGTATCCTGCATGATCTTTATTGATAGAAATTAAAATGCTTTCAAGTCCTTTTGGATAAATACATTGAAGCGGCGTAGTATGTGGAAGTCCTTTTTCTGAAAAGGTAGAAAGTATTCCAACTGTTTGCCCTTGTTTTAACACTCTAATCAAATCATCTGGAAGTTTTACACCAACATGTTTTGCCATAGCAATCCCACCCTTAGGTTAAAATAAAGGAAAAAAATAATTATTTTTACACATTTTCATTACTCATCTCTTTTATAGTGATAAACGCGCAGCGATATCGTTTTGAACGGCTAATCCGGCTGGCGTAAGAATTATTCGATTGTTATTATTTTTCAAAAAATTATGCTCTTGCAACATTGCAATAGATTCATTCATTATCTGTTGTTGCGCTTCATTTAAATCTTTCATAAGATCAAGCAAATCTAATCCCTGTGATCGACGCAATCCCAGCATCACGCGCTCTAAAAACGCTTGATTACTCGTGAGTGTTTCAGAAAAAATAGTAACCTCATTGCCCGCATCAATATCATTCATATATTTCATGAGCTGCTTCTGGTTTTGAGAACGTGAATTTCCATCAAAAGAACAGGCGCCCAATCCAATACCTTTATACGGTTTGCGATCCCAATAAACACTATTATGCCGCGACTGAAATCCTTCGCGCGCAAAATTAGAAATTTCATATTGCAGCAAGCCATGCTGTTGCAAAAAATCAACCGACCATTGATAAAGATCCACCATCGCATCATCGGGAGTCAATGAAACTTCATTTTTCTTCACCCGATAATAAAGCGGTGTCTCTTCATGTACCGTTAAAAAGTAAATCGATACATGTACAATGGGCCATGTGACCACTTGCTGCAAAAGTTCCTTCCAATCTTGTTCACTCACTCCAGGCAAGCCCAAAATAAGATCAATCGAAATATTGGCAAAGCTTTTGCTAGCCTGCTCGATCACCCAAAACACATCGGCGCTTGATTGCTTACGATTCAAGTTATTTAACACTGAATCCTTCAGGGATTGCACTCCTATACTTAACCGGTTAATTCCAATCGATTTCCAAAGCAATAATTGCTCCGGACGGACCGTCCCAGGATTAACTTCTATACTAATCTCTGCGTTCTCACTTAAAAGAAACACATTTCTTAGTGTACCAAACATGTCAAGTAGCAGGTTATCGGGCCAAGTGCTGGGCGTTCCACCCCCCATAAAAACAGTATCCAGAGCCTGTTTAGAGGGCGATTGCTGAGCATACAAAAGCATCTCTTTCATCAAAGCGGCATGATAGCGATCCATAAAGCGATCTTGCGATGCAATCGCAACAAACGGGCAAAAATGACATTTATATGGGCAGAACGGCCAATGAATATATAAAGACCGTGTCTGAACTGAACAATCGTAACTCATTATTTATTATTTTTTTTCGAACTTGTCTGATTAATTATGAAAATACTATCGTTGATTGCTTTCATTACATCTTGTGCGAGCGCGGTTTCACGCGCATATTTTACGCAAAGACTTGCATTCACCATTTGCTCAAGAGCGCTCAATTGATCGCTGGGCATGGCATTTAATCGCAAATTTGCAATCATCTCATAATCACTCATACTCTCAAAGCGCTGACGATAATGGGATTGAAAAAAAGTTTTTAAAATTGAAGTCAAAGAAAAATATGCGGCTTGCGCATCTTCGCGGGTAACAATTTTTTTATTTTTTAATGTTTCTAAATTTTTTAAGGCCCGTTGCCTTGGCGATAAAGAATTTTTTTTATAATATTTTTTGAACAATGCAAAAAATAAAATCGCCAGTAATGCGCTGGTCAAACTAATCACTGCAATTTTAAACCACTCGGTTTGCCAAAATGGTACGTGCCAATGCTCATAGATATCATACAATTGCTCGTTCATACGACGCTCCATTTATTAATTACGCAACTTAAAAAAGTGAATTAATTGCTCAATTGGTTGCACATGAGCAACTACATCCAACATGCTCACGCGATTTCTTGCCATTATTTTCTTTTGATGATCAGCACGCAGCTTTAAAGTAGCGCCAATCGATTTTCCATCAATCACTTGTAACTGGCCCGTTTCACTATCTTTTACCGTTATCAGTCCTGAAACAGAAAAATCATTTTCATTGCTATCAAGCATGCGGATTGCAATCACATCGCATAATTGAGCGCACACTGAAAGCTTTTGCTCAAAATTTTCATCAATAAAATCAGAGATTAAAAACACCATCGCATTCTTCTTACGCATCTTAATAATATGGTCTAACGCTACTGATAATGAAGTTGCACGATTTGTTTTTTGTGCTGAAAAAATTTTTTCCAAAATTAATTGAATGTGCGCTTTGCCTTTGCGTGTAGGTATATAACATTCTATTTGATCGCTAAATAATATAAGCCCTACTTCATCTTTGCCCAAAAATCCGGCATAACTAATGAGTGCTGCAATTTGGCTCAATATGGTTTGCTTTAAGCTATCAGTAGACCCATAGAATGAAGAAGCAGAAATATCAAGCGCAATAATGAGCGTGCGATAGCGCTCATCATTAAATTGTTTCACCAGCAATTTATTATTACGCGCAGAACTATTCCAATCAATAGTGCGCACATCATCGCCCATTTGATAATCGCGAATCTGATCAAAATCCATTCCCGATCCTTTTACTAAAGATCGCGAGTGGCCAAGCAAGTTCACACGCATCAAGCGTTTGGTGAACAGTTGAATATGCTTAATTCTTTCACTAACCGGCATCATACAAATAATGCTTCTTTCTTTAATACTTCAGGAATGGCAACTGATCCATCGGGATTTTGATATACTTCCAAGATTGCAACGAGCAAACGAGATAATGCAAGGGATGAACCATTTAAGGTTCCTACCAATTCACTCTTGCTCTCCGCCGAACGCTTAAATCTAATTAGACCTCTACGTGCTTGAAAATCGGTACAATTACTAATTGATGAAACTTCATAATATGATTCTTGTCCGGGCAACCATACTTCAATATCGTAGGTCTTTGCCGAAGCAAATGAGCAGTCTTGAGCCGCCAGTTCACTGATTCGATAATGCAAGCCTAATTGTTGCAAAATATCTTCAGCGCATGCCAGCATTTTTTCTTGCTCTTTATGTGATTGCTCGGGTTCGCAAATAGTTACCAATTCAACCTTTTCAAATTGGTGTATGCGAATCAATCCTCGTTCATGTGCGCCATAGCCGCCCGCTTCTCTTCGGAAGCAGGGAGTCCAGGCAGTCATACGAATGGGCAAATCGGTTGCCATAAGAATTTTATCACGATACATATTGGTCAAGTTAACTTCGGCAGTTGGGGTGAGATATAATTTATCTTCTGGCACTGCAAATACTTGATCTCTAAATTTAGGGAAGTTGCTTGCTACGATTAATGATTGCTCATTCACCATATAGGGAGGCAGTACTGGCTCAAAGCCATGCTTAATATTATTTTTAAGCATAAACATGGTGAGCGCATACATGATTCTTACGCCATCGCCTTTATAAAGCGCAAAGTTGCTGCCAGTCATACGGGTGGCTGCATCAAAATCAAGCCAGCCTAAGGCAGTAGCAATTTCTAGATGGTTTTTTACCGGGAAATTGTAGACTTGTTGTTCACCCACAACTTTGACAACCTTATTGGCTTCTTTGCCGCCTAAAGGGATCGATTCATCGGGAATATTAGGGCAATTAAGATAGAGGGCCTTAAACTCATGCTCGAGCTTTTCTAGATCGGCTTCTTTTTGCTTTAAATTTTTACTAACTTCAATCGACTGAGCGCGTAATTCTTCACTCACGCCCCCCTTGCCTTGGCTGGCAAGCTCGTTTTTACGCTTGCGAAGCTCTTCCACTTCAAGGCGGAGCTTGCGTAAGTGGATATCTAAGTCATACAGCCGTTGGGCATCATAAGAAGGATCTTTTCTTTTAATTAAAGAAATTATGCGTTCTGGCTGTTCTCGTAATAAGCCCAAATCGATCATCGTAACTCCCGGTGGATATCTTAACCAAGCTAATTTAGCTAAAAAATGCGTTAGATACGATAATACTTGAATTAAGAGAATTTGAAAAGATCGAGGTTTTACTATTAAAAAGCAAATTTGCTTACCCCGGTCCCGTTCGCCCTGAGTGCCGCTCGAGAGCGGCGAATCGAAGGGTGCTTAGGATTCAATTTTTCAAATAATGGTTCGATAACGATTGCACAGCAATCTACTCACCACAAACGGGTTTTGGAAATATTTTTTTATAGCCTTAATTACACATGAACTCTATTCTTTAACTTTTCTCCATTTTTGAACTTTTTGGCTTTTTAAATCTTCAGCCAAAGTATCAGGATCTAAATAAATGCGCTTTTTAGCAATTTCATCTTTGTCATGCGAATGAAAAGTAACTTCAATTAATTTATTCATATAAGCCGCAAATTTAACTCTAGTTAATTTACCGTCAAATTCATAAGCAGTAGATTGAGTAGTCTGTTTTTTATCATCAATTTGTGCTAAAAAACAGATTTCTTTTTGAGCTCGTTCCTTGTCTAAACAAGTAGCAATAGCTGCGCCTAAAAATCTTTGCTTAGAAAGTTCCCTCACCCCTAAAGTCCGCATTCTGATCAACTGATCAGCAGATGAAAAACTTTGAGAAATATCAATTGGTATATGTGTTGGTGTTATCCAAAAGCCATCATTACGTGAAAACATAATATTTTTTTTGGCAAAATCAAGTTTAAGCCATAGACGACCCCCCAACAATGAACCATCAAATTTTATCACAGACTGTAAGTGAAATTTTTCTCTATCAATTTTCTTTTCTTTTGAAGGAGCTGCTTCCATAGCAGCTAAAGGTAATGCAAAAAGTGAACACAAAACAACTTGTAACATCTTCATTATTTTCCCTTTATAGTAAATAAGGTCGCGGTTAAGCGACCTTACTGAGTAAAAGCTCTTTTCTCTATGGCTCAATTAACCAAGCTTAATTGACCGTACGATTTCTCTTAAGTTCTTACCAGCTTTAAAGCGCGGTACGTTCACTGCAGGTAAATCGATACGTTGCTTAGTCGCAGGGTTGATACCTTTGCGAGCCGGGCGACGTGAAAGCCAGAAGCTTCCGAATCCGGTGATAGAAACCTTTTCACCGCGTTTGAGTGTACGCTCAATAATGCGGGTGAAAGAATCTAAAACACGCGAAACGTCCTTTTTGCTAAAAGTGGTTTCTTCGCTGAGTGAATTTATTAATTCACTTTTATTCATGGTTACTCCTCGTATAGTTAGAAATTAAAACACTGCTACTTCACTAAAACTCTTACTTTTTAATTTCTAGTAATGGTTGTAAGATATAGTAATTCTATTTACTATTTTGTCAAATAAGCGGAATTTTATTTTCTGGCTGCGGTTTTTTGCTTTTTTAAAAATTATTTTTGTAACCGATTTATGCACTTGAAACTGAGGAAAAATGTTTATAGACACGCATTGCCATATCAACATGATGGTAAAAAAAAATTTTGATGTAATGATGACACAAGAAGAGCTACAACATGCCCTTCAAATTGCGCAAACCGCCTATTCTAAAGGCATTACCTGCATTATTAATGTTGGCACATCTTTTATCGAAAGTAAAAATTGCATCATGATTGCGCAAGCGTGCCCTACGGTTGTTGCAACAATCGGAATTCATCCGAATGACCTTACTGATAATTGGAAGCAAGAGATCAAAGAATTGAATGTTTTGTTGCAAAATAAAGAAAAAAATAAAATTGCAGGAATTGGCGAGTGCGGACTCGATTTCCATTATCCGGATTACCGTGTTTCTCGCCAAAAAGAAGCGTTTAAAATCCAGATCGAAATGGCCCTTGAACATGATATCGCACTCGTAGTTCATACTCGCGATGCTCGCGATGAAACCCTTAGATCATTAGAAGAATATAAAAATCAGATTAAAAAAGGGATTATTCACTGCTTTTCTGAAGATTTGGACTTTGCCCAAACAGTGATAGACTGGGGATTTGTGATTGGAATCGGGGGCACGCTCACCTATCCTAAGAATAATGAGCTGCGCAGAGTGGTCACCACAGTACCTCTGGAATCCATAGTATTAGAGACTGATGCGCCATTTCTGCCTATTCAAACAATGCGCGGCAAGCAAAATGATCCTCAATATATAGTAAATATTGCCCACTATATGGCAGAATTACGTCAAGAACCGCTTGAAAAAATTGGCCAAATAACCACCAATCGAGCTCAACAGATTTTTAACATTTAAGAGAAACATATTTCATGAAACTTTTACTTCTTGTTATTACCCCTTTGTTTGTTGCAAACACGGCATTTGCAATGAAACTGCAACGTGCAAAGAAAATAGTTACCCAAGATGAAATGAATGAGATCTTCAAATCTTGGAAGCCCAAGCTGTTGCCAAAAGATTCCGCACGGCAACAGGTAGTAGATGTTAGCAAAGAATTGATGCGCGAATATTATATAACTGAAGAATTGCAACGATATTCAAAAAAACAAACCGATCTTTTGAAGCTTCTTGAACAATCCTTAGATGATATTGAAAAGTTCCCTGCCGATATTGAATTTTTGCAAGCGATGATAGATAGGCAAGATTCTATTGAAAAAACGTTTAAAGATTATGATGGTACTGATTCTTCTCAAGAATCGAAAACCGATTTCTTATCACCTCAATTTCTTGATAAGACAAGAGCATCCAACAAAGAACTTGAAAAACAGCTCGCAGAAAATCGAGAACGCATTCTTACATTTTTAAATGATGAACAAGTTACTAAATGGATTGATAACGCAGGAACTCAAAAAGCTATTACAGATCTGCAAGCCATCTCTACTACGAAGCCTGAAAGCCTGCTTGAGGCTGATACACGGCTTTGCATTCTCAACTGGATGCAAAAAACCTCGCAAAATAAACATGCAATGCTACAAAATTGTCTTTCTTGTATAAAAAAATATCTGCATGGCAATTTTTATACTGAACTTCAAATTATGCACGTCTTTCAAACGAGAATAAAAGCATTGAGCCAGTTGCATAAAAAAGTAGCCGAGGAAAAATCTCATCTTGAATCCTTTATAGCGGCACATAAAAACACAAAATCTAACCGAGCAAATGCTCGAGCAAAAAAGCATACACATAAAACCAAAACAGATAATACTCAAAATACACAACGCGATGCTTTGCTATTTCCATCAGTACCGGAAGAAGAGCCTTCTTATACACTTAAAGGAAACTACCCATTTCATGATATAAATCCAGAGCTTTATTTTCAGGATACTATCAACGCAGCAATGGACAAATGGACGCACCAAATTTCTTTTGTAATGGATCTTTCTAACACAGTGGATTTTATTGATAATAATGCACGGGTATCTATTCTTCATGCAGTTTCAACGGGAACTAAACACGTAAGTATCGAAACTATTAAACGCAAAAGAAGCGCAAGAAAAAGACCATATTTAGAAACCGATGGCCTTGAATTTCCTGATGAACATGCACAAAGATATAAGATGCGATTTGCAAATAAGGGGGATATGAAATTATTCCATTATCCACCTACTGATGAATTTTATCTGTTTAATCCAAGAATTGATGCTAAAAATGCTTATTTAGTAGAAAAATTTCTTGCAACGTGCGAACATCACACATTTGATGTCACCAGCCCAGCATCCGACGAGGACCAAAATCCAGAAGCAAATGCGATACGGCCCCCGCAATAAAAAATAAGCAATCATACATGATGATTCTATTGCAGCCGGGCATATATAAGCAAAGAATCCATGAAATCGTGAGTGGAATTAAGATCACAAACCATAGCCTATGGAAGATGCCACGATGACGCACCAAAAGAGGTGTTATTGCAAGCATAGCCGTAATAACCAGCGCTTGGTGATGCTCATTAATAAAAAGAATGATCATCAGAATAAGCATCACCCAATAGAAAAGCTTTTGGCCTTTGCTTTTAATATCCACATCAGGAAATAGTGCGCCTGCCAACGTAAATAAGAGCCATTCTAACCCGGTAGTAAAACTGGTCGCGTGCAAAGTTATGATAAAATAAATGGTAAAAAGATAGGCAACAATGCCACCAGCAAGATGGCCTTTATAATTGGACATACACTTCCTTCGCTCGAATGGTTCGATCCGGCCTACGCCCAAGGCTTCGGCGGACAGGCCGAGCGTTTACTCCTGAGCTTGCCGAAGGGTCACCACGAGCGATCTAAAGATAGCAGTTTCCGCTCGCCCTGAGCTTGTCGAAGGGTGCGAGCAATATAACATTAAATTTCATAAGAAATCTAACTTTATTGCTATCTTAGCTTCTCTTAATTCGCATTAAGATTTAAAGTATCAGCATCAATCAACGCAAAAACGTCATCTTTGCTGGCAATCCCCCGCTCAAACAGATAACTATTTTGAGCGTTCTTGCCTACTTTATAATTTCTAATTTTTTCTGGCATTTCATCTTCTAAGCAGGCAATATCAAGAAAATGGGTAGAAACCAAACCAATATATCGATTACTATTTGCCAACGATTTAATAAATGAGCTTGCCAGCTTTGCACCGCGGGTAGCATCCGTGCTATTAAAAAGCTCATCCATCACAATAAAGCTGAAGCCTTGAGCTCTGGATTGTGCATCTTGTAAAACATCATTTGCGAGCTTAAGGGTGGCACTAAATAAAGATTCACCCTGTTCAATGCGTTGATGAATACAGAAACCGGTTCGTATCTTTTCAAAAGGAGTGAATGCACAATATGCTGCCGGGCAAAGCGTAAGTGATTGGCCAAGCACTACTGTTTGAGCAATTGAAAATAATGCAGTTGATTTGCCTCCTTTATTGGGCCCGGTAACGATACCAATTCTTGGATTACCCTGGCCGGCACGAATAATATGAGCGCCCGGAACCACATTTTTGAATAATGGATTCCAGAACTGATGCACTTGTAATTGAGGCGTATCAGCTTTCACAAATTCGGCCCAGCAAAATGGGGTTGGGGTATCCTGAAACTGTAAATACAGCTGTGCACATGATGCACTAAAATCTATCTCTGCTACTGCGCTTAGTTTAGCAAATAACTCTTGCTCAACCGTTGCCACCAGCTGATATGCGCGCAAAGTTCTACCAATTCGCGAAAAGAGTGATGAATCTCCTGCGAAGGTGGATGATTGCAAGAGTCCCATAAGCTCTTTAAGTTCATCAGAAATTTGAGTATTTGCTGGATCAAAAAGCGCATCTAATTCTTGTGCCTGAGGAATGAGCTGTGAAAGTTGGGGATGCTGGCTTACTAATGAAGCAATGGCGCGAGCGCTCTTTAAGCAATTGTAAACCTCGATGAGTTGCTTTTGCATCTCTTGGATAATCTCTGCTTGATTTTTAAACTCATCCCATAGGCCTTTAGCACCGGCAACATGAATTCCCCAATGGATACAATTATACGTGTAATAAGCTAAAAGTGCGGTGTTTGAAGGGGCTTGATGATCATGCTTGTGCTTTTTATGACTATGCCCATGATCATGGCCACATGAGATATGTAAATATTTTTTTAATTTATCATTTACTAAAACATGAAGAACGAAATGCTCAACCACCGGAGCAGATAGATTAAACGCATGCGCAATCTGCCCTACTTCTAAACCTAAGGGATACTTATTAAGCCACGTAAAATATTTATTCTTAAAATAAAATTTTTGGATGGCTTTCTTTGAAATTGCTGGGTTCGCTTTAATGGTTATAAGGCTTTGCTCATATTTGGCATACTCGCCGAGCGCATCTTTGATATTGGCAAGAAGCTCACTGTCTTCAACCAAGAGTTTAATGATATTTTGGCGCTTTTTAAGCTTTTCTAGATTGCTTAATGGATTTGCTAGCTGCAACTTTAAGTGATCCAATCCAATCATGGTAGCAGTATGATTTACCACGCCTAAAACGCCTATTTCTTGGCCCAAAGTCTTCAAAAGCTGCAAATCTTTGACTTCAAAATCAGTGATTACTGAATCAGAAGAATAAAGAGGAAATACAAAAAAAGATACAATTAATAGTTTTATACGTACAAACGATTTCATGAAATATACTCCAAATCAGAAGAAATAAATAAAAGAAAGGATCTAAGTAAGACTGGGCTAATAGAATCCACTTGAAAAATAGTATAAAGAAAACATGCTTCTTTGCAATCAGTGATTATTTTTCAATTCACTTTTCGCAATCAAGATTGAAAAAAAACGTAATCCAATCTAATGATTACTACAGCTCTTACTACACGCGATAGCGCGCAAATAGTTCACTCGACTTTTTCCATTGGGATGGCCCGAAAGAATCTCTGCAGGTAATTTTGCTAATGCGGATTGCTCTTGATGTTCAGCGAGTATTGCATGATGTTTCTCAAAAAATTCAGCGGCTGCTTCTATCTCTTGAATAGTGCTGTTTTGCGCAGCAAAAATATCGGCATTATATTCCGCTCTTACTTTGAATATCACATTTGATACATAGCTCATGAAGATATCGCACAATCCTGCCACAATAAGGGCTACCATAATCGCATAACCGCTAATAAGAGGGAGCAAAAACTGAGCGGTCCCAATTCCTATTAATGCGGTAAGAGTGCCAATGCATCCGACAATTGCCAGCTTTTTTGATGAAAAGTTATGCGCAACATGGGCCAGTTCATGCCTAAATATAAATTGTTGAGCCTCTGGACTTAAAACTTCCTTAATAGCTGCGTAACGAGTTTTTTGACCAGAGGAAAAACCGGGCACTATTTGCGCTTCTAAAATCTGCTTTACTTTGACTGCTTCAGGATCTTCCTCAATCATAGACCACAAGAGGGGATCAATTATAATAGTGTTAAAAGTTGCCGATCCAATCATTTCATGCGAAAGAGCATACCGCAGCTCAATAGAAGCCGGATCAAGCCCACAATCGGTAATCATTTTTTCAAATTTTTCTTTCATTAAACCAGTCGGTTTATACAGAAGACCGTTGATCTGGTTTCGCGCAATCTTATAATTCATATAGAAAACATAGAATCCCACTCCGAGCGAAACAAGAAGAATTCCGTACCATTCAATCAATAGAGAAGGGTAGTAATAAGCGATCACCAAGATAGGGAGGGATAAATTTAAAATACCAATAAACTGATTTTTTAAGAGCGTAAATAGCATGAATACCTCATTCATAGTATAGAAAAGCTTATTTTATTGTATCAGGTTGGCTAAAAAGAACAATGAATGCTATGAATACACGATCAGGCGAGCAATTTCATAAACGTAGTGCCAGGATAATAGAAGCTTAAAATAGCTTTATAGTCAAAGCCCAAGCGGACCATCTCACGAGCCCCCCATTGGCAAAGCCCTAGATGATGGCCAATGCCCTTGCCATTGATCACCACATTATTATCAGTAATCGCGATATCATAATAATGGCTTCTTACTTTATCCAGCATTGAATAAACTCGTTTTCCCGGGATCATAAAAGTACGTTTACCTTGCTTGATGCCTATTTGCTGCACCAATCCTGCTTTATCAGTCTTAGCTACTTTAATATGATGAATTTTTTTCAGATGTTTGTGCTCTTTTTTAAATAAACTTTCAATATGATCAATCGGATATTGAGCTGTCCAACTATAAACACGGCAATCTTTGCAATAAGTGCAGGCATAATCGCGGGCCAGATATGGCGCGTGCGTAAAATTAACCCCATGAATACGGGAAGGGATCACCCCGCCACAACAGGAATCAAACATCGCAACGATCGGTTTTTTATCAAAGATTAAAAAGATTCCTTTAGTTTGTTCAACGGCATCTTTGAGCACTTGATTGGTATGAGCGCCTGAATAAGTTTGATGCTTATTGGTATTCTTTACGTGATAGGGTAATTGATTGGGTTTATTATTTAAAATCACGCCAATCACATAACTGCGTGATGCAATTGCAAATACTTTATTCACTTCAAGGGGCCAACCGGGCCAACTTTCAGTTCGTAACACTGAGCAAACATAATCTTCGATGTCGAGCGAATTAATTAAATAATACAATTGCTCATCCCTGGCAATCAATAATGAGCCATGATATTCTTTACCATCAACTTTAAGGTTTGCCTGAATGGGGCACAGATACAGCTTCTTTTGATCAAACAGTGTTCCGTTGATTAAAAAACTATTTTTTTTAGTGGAAATTAAAAACTCTTTTGAATCCAAACGCGTTTTAGTTTTAGCATCAGGATCAATAACCAAAAGTCCACCTGGGGCAGTTATTTTCCATGCCACCGGTTTGCCATTTTCAATCTCTTGTAAGAGAACGCGAACTCGATATTCAACCTTCTCAGGAGTAGTTGCTTCTTTAGCCGGAAATTGAGGCTCAGAGGCTGCGATAACGCTAAAAAGAAGAACGGTACACATGGTGAGTGATCGCCCCAGCGATCGTATCGAACCATTATTATGAAGTAATTTACCACGTAATATCATGTTGTTGTAACAAAGCTAAGAATTCTGCAGGAAGTTTTTTCTTTTCATCTATCCCTTTATTAGCCATTTCATCAGCAACCAAATTATGCTCTCGCAAAACATGCGAAATTGAATAAGTAACGTCTTGCAACATCTGTTTTGCAAGCATGTGTAATGGCTTAAGTTCCGGGTGCTTCACTTTATACTCGCCTTTAAATTGACGTACTAAAAGTTGAGAATCAGAAATAATATCTGCATGATCATCAGGCTCTATATTGGCAAGCAAATAGTAAGCACCAATGAGAAGCGCACCATATTCGGCTTGATTATTAGTTTTCTTCCCGAGATAAAAGCCAACTTTTTTAACGGTTTTATCATTTTTAGTTAAATAAATTCCTGCGCCCGCGGGTCCCGGGTTATTGCGCGCTGCTCCATCAATGAATAATTTCCAGTGATTATACGTTTTTTTCCGTTTGTTGCGCGGTTGATCTGGAATCGGATCAAAAATACTTAAATTTGAACGCTTCATGAAGTAGCCTGCTGCGCTTCAGGAAGATATAATAATCTAAAGCAGTCTTTACATTGCACCAGTTTTCTTCGGGCAAGAAACTGCATGTCTTGCGGCGATATTTGATAAAAGCACGCGCTGCAATTACCTTCTCTTACCGGTACTACCGGATCAGAAACGCGCGCACGCATCACCGCATATTTTTCTAGCCATTCTGCAGGAACGCTCTTCTCTTTTTCTGCCCGTTCACTCATTAATGCAGAAATTTGAGATCGTATTTCAGAGATCTTAGTATCAGAAGCGGCAATCTGCTCTTGTGAATTTTGATGCTGCTGCTCATACTGCTGATTGGCAGATTCTAATTCTTTGCGGGCTGTTTCTAATTGATTCCATGCTTGCATAAGCCCATCTTCTAGAGTATGTTGTGCCTTTTTTAAGACATCAATTTCTGCTTTTATAGAAGAGTATTCTTTATGATTAGCAACCGTTTCAAGCTTCTTTTTCTGATCAGCTTCTTGCAAATCTAAGGTTTTCATTTCCAATTCCTTGGAATCAACCTCTTTTTGCATATCGTGTAATTTTTGTTTTATTTTTTCAAGAACCGCAAGGTGAGCTTCATCTGCTTGCTTGTTTGCAGCATTTTCTTGCTCAACTGCTTTTATAGATTTATTAAGTGAATTGATTTTCTGATCAACCTCAACCAGAGATATAAACTGCTCGAAAGGAGTCTGATCCATCGTCTTCGCCCTTTACTAATTTAATACTAAGAAGATGCTGTCAGAAACAAAATCAGTTTTATAAACATTCATTTAAAAAACTGGCGCAGCCATCCGAAGCTTGCCGAGCCGGAAGGCCCGGATAAGCGAAGGATGGTGGGCCCACCTGGACTCGAACCAGGGACCTCTCGGTTATGAGCCGATTGCTCTAACCGACTGAGCTATGGGCCCGCTTAAACTGTCTCTTATAGTAGGGTAAAATCCCTGATTTGTGAAGCTGTATTTTTTTTACAAAAAACAGTTGGTTGGTTTTTATAATTTTGCTAATATCGGCACGAGGAATAAAATTATCCGAAAATTATAGGCATACGATTATGTTTAAATATATTTTGTTATTTATATTTTTAATCAGCGCACCAATTTATTGTGGAAATTGGTGGTCATTACGCCCTAGCCAACCAATACAGCAAAAAACTGAAGTTAACCCCACTGAAGTTAATCCCTATGAACCTCTACGAAAAGAACTTTCTGTTTACTTAGAAGGGTTAAAATTAGAGAACATTACCACTACCAGCAACTTGCAGAACTATTTACAAACAGCCGTGAATAAAGATATCTGGGATAAAGCCAAATTCCCCGCGTTTAATGCTCTTTGGGAAATATTAAAAGCAACAGAAGACAATAAGAAAGCAAACGAAGTACGCAATGCGCAAATGGAAGTAATGCAAAAATTCGTAGAACAAAAAGTAGCAACCTCCTCAATAATCAAAGCTGACGTCGAAGATGAAAACCTTGAAGATTAAATATGTATTTTTCATCTTCTATTTTCTGACAAGTTCATCGTTATATAGCGGCAATACGTTTTCAAGTAAACCCACATTAGCCCAATCTAAACAAAAAGATCCTGAACCAGTAAAAAAAGAACTCATGGCCTACTTGAATGGTTTAAAATTAGAAGGTATTACTACTGAAATAGCTCTTGTGAGGCTCGTGCAAGATTCTCTCACAAGAGATTTACCAGACAAGAAGAGATTCCCGCTTCTCTTCGCTCCTTCAAAAAATTTAGATGAGAACACACCCGAAGGACAAGAGAAGGCGAACGATGCTTATAATCTGGTTTTAGAAGCAGTTAATCAATTTCTTTTGGAAAAGAAAAGCCTCATCAAGCAAGGCCCTTGAATAATCCGCACGGCACATAATTCAATTAGGCAATTGCCGATCTGCTCGTCTATT
>CAYMRF010000011.1:0-27420 GCA_964392765.1 uncultured Pseudomonadota bacterium | reverse complement strand
ATTTTTTCTCATCTTTTGGAATTTTAATTTCACTTATTTTTTATTCTAAAATTATGATTGATCGCGAAAAAGCACGACAGCTTGCGTATGGCGGGATTCAATTAGCCATAAGCCAACTTAGTGTAACGAGCGAAAAAAAAGCAGAACAAGCACCTGCTAAAGCATCCCCCGATCATCCCGAGGAGCATCTGCAAGATGCGTCTCGAGGGACCGATGGCAAACAATTAATCAAATCAATTTTGCCCACTTTAGGCAGAGTGCAAAAATTTACCCTCAAGCAAAATATAGAAGGAATTAATGGCACGTTGGGGATCGTTATAACCAGCGAAGAAGGCAAGATTAATATCAATCGTATGTATGATTTTGAAAAGCATAAATTTATCGGAGAACCAGTTCCTGGTAGCAAGCAAGAAGCAAAAGATGAAACTAATATGAGAAAAGCAATGCAAGAATTGTTTGGGCAAATACGAGAGCAAATGGGAGCAGATCTTTTTGCAGAGTTTGATAAGTTTTTAAAAGAGCGCAAATATCCGCTCAATGATGTCACTGAACTTTTAACCGTTAAAGGTTTTGATGCATTTAAAAATAATATTTATTATGACCCAACAGCTCAAAAACCCAAATCTAATCTTTATTTGAGTGATATTTTTACGGTGCAATCATCTAAGCAAGCGATTGAGCCCTGGCTTATTTCTGATTCATTAGCATCACTTTTAAAATTGCAACGCGATCCAGAAAAAGCTCCGGCAGTTGATGAGTTACTTAAGAATTTTAAAGATAAAAGTGATTGGAAAAACGATTGGAATAAATCGTTAAAAAATCTTTATGGGGTAGAATTTGGTGCATTGCCTAAATATGCTGCTGCCCTTTTAAATCCTAATTTTGATCCAAGAATGTTTAGCGTATTTTCTTATGCAACAGTGGGCGATGTTACCGTTCGGTTGATTGCAATTCTCGAGCGAGAAAAAACCGATAAGACGGTAGAAGTTAAAATTCGAAATGTTTATTTATTATAATGTGGTAAAAACGCTTAACATTTTTTATTAAACATTTGTGGAAGCGTATATGTTTGTTTGTTAGAGAGACCAAGGCTGAGCAATACTAAGCCTGCAGTAGTTGCAGAGAAAGCGAGAATTCCCGTTCCATAACTGCCGCCTTTTCTCCAGAAATCATTAGTCTTGCGTCGGGCATCATATACCCTTGAATTGAAATCAGGGCTGCTCAAATATTTATCTAATTTTGACTTATGCGCACTGTAATCAAGTCCTAATTTTGCTGAGCAAAATGCGCCTATAAGGCCTGCAGTAACCAGCGCGGCACCCGCAATTAGCCTGGAATCATATGGCTCAGCTTTTGCAGGAACTGCTAAAGCCAAACTTGCTATGAGAGCGATCGATAATAGGTTTTTCATATAACCTCCATGGTCTATGCTTTTACTATTCATAAGTTAAGTATAGCTTAAAAGTGCATTTTGAGCAATTGAGCCAAAGCCCCCCTGTCGGTATAGTTTCAAATAGAAAATGTGAGGCTTTTATCTCAAGGGAATACCTCTGGAGGCTTCATTTTCCCAGATTTTGAGGGATTTTCTTCGCATTTCTATTTGTAACAATTGAGCCATTTCAGGTATTCCTGGATACTCTTTTTCTGGGCACCGATGCCAGAACCGTTCTGCTTGCTGCATTTGATAGTCAGCAGCCCATGTTTTAAAGATATTTTTATAGTAGGCAATGCGTTGTAGCCGCTCGGGAATTTTAGAGAATCGCTGTTGGTTTACCGGCACTAATTTAGAAAGCTTTGTATAAGAAAGCCATGAATAAACCGTTTGATACCATTTTATCTGCTCTTCTTCTTGATCTATTTTTACCATGAATATGCCCAGTGGTTTTACAATATCTGCAATGGAAGTTGAATCAGTATAACGGCGTTGAATTTCTGTGATTAATTCATGGGTTATTTGTGCTTGAGGAATTGCCAGTAATTGATCAAGGGGGAGTTCTTGATGCCATGATGACCAAAGGCAGGCATCTACCAAATAAGTATTGCCGCTCATAATCCAATAGGCAAGATACCCATAGGAGCATGCGAGGCCTGCGGCCAGTAAATACCATTTATTCGCATCAAAAAAATGCGTGCTTTGCTCTTTAAGTTGCTTTTGAATCTTCTTATTTTCTTGCCACAATTCTGACACTTTACTTAAAAGTGCTGGCTCGGTTTCTTGTTTGGCCGTTTGAAGCGTTGCAATATTAGTGCTGTTGTTTGAGCGTGCATCATTGTTATTACGCACATCGATAATCAAATTCAACGTTTTATTTTTAGATCTGGCTGAGAGGCTTTTTTTAATAGTTGCCTCCGATGGTTCAGTTGCTGATGAAAGCATTAAAAAACCAATCAGAAACAGCAGTTGTTTAATAGCATTCACTTAAATCCTCACCAATTTTGCAAGCTCAATGAAAAAACTCATGGCGCCACGCATTTGATTTTTCTTTTTTTCTTCTTCAGCTTTTTTGAGTTTAAGCTCTTTTTTAGTTACTTCTTGGTCTTGAACAACCAGCGTTTTATTATTTGACTGAGCATCGGTACTATTAGCAATAGTAATATTTACTGATACTGGTGGAAGTTCGGTTTCAATTTCATTGGTATCTTCTTGCATTTCAATTGGCTCTGATTCAATTTGCTTTGAATAGGCGTTTGTGCCCAAAAGAATGCATACAAATAGTAATGTTTTCATAATTCCCTCTCTTTTGGTTCAATGTATCAGACATATTTTGCAAGACACAAGAATGCAATCAAATTGTTGGCACGTTACTTTTTTTTATGATAATAATGCAAAAGACGTATGTTTAAAAAAAAGGATTTTCTATGATTATTGCAATTCCATCAATTGGAGTAGTGCTTTTAGTATTATTAGCGGCATATCTCTTTTTAGGAGCTCCGCAAGGCAAAACCCGTTCAATGTTGATCACCCTGCTCAATTTTTTACTTTTTGCGGTTGTAGTTTATTTTATCTTAAGCTTATTTCAAATCATTTAACCAATAATGAAATTTTTTTATAAAGTTGGGGTATTATTTTTTGTAATAACGAGCGGTAATATTTTTGCTATGGCTCATGTTAAGATTAAAAATAACTCTACTGCTAATTATGAATATCAATTCAATCGTAAGAAGGATGGACGTGGCCCACTTCCATCCAAACAAGAAATTTCTTTTGTAATTGAAGCATCACGAATTCAAAATTTATGTGAAGAATCATATATTGAATTTTACGATCTTTCTGAAGACCAAGTGATTGTTCAAAGAAAAACAATGGGGCTTTGCTCTTTTATTTTATATCTTTCTTGCGATCGGCTTAAAGATAGCGATATTAATTATTCAGTTAAATTGGAATCAAAGTATCCTTCAACGCTACCATTAAAAAGTATTTTAGAAAAATGTTCAAAGCCCCATGCAATAATGTTATTGATCAATGAGCCTCTTTCTGAATCGAAATTATCATTGCAAGAATAATCTTAACGAGTCTTGTATATTTTAAACTTATTTACCCATTTTTTAATGCGTGCTTCTACCACATCCCAATTAATATTCTTCCAAACGATGTCCAAATATTGGGCACGATTAATACCAAAATCGATCATGTAAGCATGCTCATACGTATCCACCACTAAAATAGGAATCGTTAAAATAGGCACATTCTCATTATGCGCTTCAAGCACATAGTTATGTACTTTGCCACTATCGATCGTAAAGGCAGTAACCGCCCATCCTCGTGCACAGCTTGCGCCATCAAGCAGATCTTTTTTGAACTTTTCGAGCGAGCCAAAATTTTCTTTAATCATAGCCATAGTTTGCGGGCCCGGTTGCGTGCCGGTACCCAAATTTTCAAAATATAATTCATGCAAGATGGAACCATTTAATGCAAACGTTTCTGCGATTTTAAGAGCTCGAAAGGGAGAGTAAGTAATATTGGCAACGTTGGAACGGTCTACCGTTTTTAATGATTGTTCAATTTCGTTTCTTTTTTTAACGTATCCATGATACAGCTTTTGATGTTGTTCTAGCTGGTTTTCACTAATTCCTTCCACGGATTCTAAATCAAATTTTTTGGGTTGATAGGTGCTTTTTTCTTCAGCGACAGCAAAAATAGTTATAAGCATTAATAGCGCACTTATATTCTTAGATTTCATAGTTCTCCTTTAAATTAGATACTCGATTGTGCTATTACTCAACTTAGTCCCGAACCTATAAAATACAAGGCTTTTGTATGAATCTTTCGGAATTAATAGCAGCATTATTTTATGTGCAGCCATCGCTTATCTTTACCTTTGTTCCCGTGCAAATTATTACCCTTTTTCTATTTCTGGGGATTGGTAAAAAAAGTTCTCTGATAAAATCATTTTTTCATTCTTTGGGAGCAACATTATTTTCAATGCTGGTTATTATGGGCATGGGAATGATCATAGTTCCGATGGTCAACGTGAGTTCTTTTCGATTAATGGGATTGCCTTTTGGCGTATCATTACTTGTGGTGGTACTCAGCTCTTTAATGTATTGGTTGCTTATTTACAGTTATTTAAAATACATAGTTAAAATCCGCGATATCGCAAAAATGAGTGCATTAAGTAGTGCGCTTGCCGCTTTGAGTGTGATACTTTTATATTGTTTATTCTGGCGCTTATAAAAAAGGAAAGGTGTTGGTATGTTCACTCATCTAACTAATCTGTTGATAACTGAGTGGATTTGGAGTTTTACCGCAGGAATTTCGCAAATCCCTATCAATTTCTTACTCTTATTTATTTTGTTTAAGCTCTGGGATCATATGAGTTGGCTTAAAGCTTTTTTAATGAGCTTAGTGCTTTCTATTGGGGCATTTCTGGTTTTTTTTGGCATGGTATACGGTATATTGGTTTGGGGATTAAAAACTCCCTATGTGTTGCCTGAAGATACCTACGTGGGCTCATATAATATTCTCAACACAAGCCTTATTTTAGCGGCTATTTATTCTGTGATTCAGATTATTGCAATAAAGCTGGCAAGAAAATGGACTTCATTTAATATATGGCGCGCTTATCTTTGCATTCTTTGTGCAAATATTATGAGCGCGTTATTGGTTTATAAAATCACCTTTAGTATGTAATGGGGAGAGCATGAAAAATCTTTATCAGCCACAAGATCAAGTATATTGGTATCATGCCAATCTTCCTAAAATTAAACCTATTCATGATAAGCATGTTGAAGTTGCAGTGATAGGGGGCGGAATTGCCGGTCTTTCAGCAGCTCAAACCCTTGCAGATGCCGGTAAAAAAGTTGCATTACTAGAGCAGTATTATTGTGGTTCAGGCGCTTCAGGAAAAAGCTCTGGGTTTATTACACCCAATGCTGAATTATCAATGACCGATTTTGCGCATCACTATGATATGAATGTTGCTAAAAAAATATGGGATTTTATTACCGGTGGTGTTGAAGATATACGCGCTAACATTACAAATCATAATTTACAATGCGATTATAAACTTCAAGACACCTTAGTAGTTGCAAATACCAAATCGGCACTTAAAGAATTAAAAACTGAGCATGATAATTTGGTTAAAAATGGTTATAAAAGTGAATTTTATGATGAATCAACGGTTCGCGAGCACATAAACTCAAAGGGGTATTATGGAGGCGTGGGATATCAAGATACCTTTGGGATTAATGCTTTTTTGTATTGCCAGGAAATGAAGCACATTTTGCATAAAAAAGGAGTTATTATCTTAGAAGAGACTCCCGTGCTTGAAATTGAAGGGCATGCAATAAAAACGGCGCAGGGAAAAATAACTGCCGATCGTATTATTGTCTGCGCAGATCGTTTTATTCCTAATTTAGGATTTTTGAAAAAGCAGATATATCATGCACAAACGTTTTTAATGATTTCTGAATCATTAACTGACGGGCAAACCAAACAAATTTTTCCGCAAGATAAATTGATGGTTTGGGATACTGATCTTATTTACACCTATTTTAGAATTACCGGTGATAACCGGCTGCTATTAGGAGGAGGAAGTTTACTCACTACCTATGCAAAGGATGAGTATCACAATTACGCGCGCGTCACTAGGCAATTAACCAACTATCTTGATAAAAAATTTCCCGGATTACGCGTAAATTTCTTGCAACAATGGCCCGGCCTTATTGGCATCAGTAAAGATTTAGTGCCTATCGCGGGGCCAGATAAAGATAATCCTCATATTTACTTTGTTTCAGCCGCTGCAGGATTGCCAATTGCGGCAGCATTAGGAAGATATAGTGCAGAATATCTGATTAATGGGCGCAATGATTTAGATGGATATTTTTCTCCCTATAGATCTTTCCCGATCGGCAATATGTTGCAATCCATTTTGGGGACCAAAGCATCATTTGCAATTGCAAACGGGATCACCAAATATCTTTAAAAAAGGGGCAAAAGATGGGACTCTTTTTAGCTTCACTTGGAATTTTTATTTTTTTTACTGCAGGTGCAATGGAAGAAGAGCCGCGTTCACTGCGCTCTTTAGCGATTTCTTTTATAAGCAAACATCCTGAGTTAGTTGAAAAGGCTCAAAGCAATATTCCTGATATACAAACGCTGATAGAGCAAAAAATTATCGATACTCAAATCAAATCAGCACTATTTACGGTCAAAATTAAAAAATCTAAAAGGGGTAGCAAGATTCGCCATCAAGGGGTGTGTGGATTGGAGACGATGGAAAAGCCAAGCAATATTATCACCGTTGGTTGTGATGGTACTATTTCCGTTTGCGATGAGCAAGATGTGGAAAAATGTGACGTAATAAACACGGACACCAATTGGTGTTGCGCTACCATGATTTGCGAGCCGCCTACTTTATGCTTGGGAGATTTGGGCGGAACAGTGGGCTATCTAGGACTTAAAGATAAAGAGCCAAAAAACCTTTATAAAGCTCATGAGCAGCCGGTGAATGGGCTTTCTTTGTCCCCAGATCAATGCCAGCTTATTTCTTGCTCAAATGATGCTGAAATTAAATTATGGGATGTTGCAAGTAATAAAAGATTGGCAACCTTTGCAGGGCATACTGCTGCAGTAAAAAATGCATTTTCTATCAGGGCGCATCAAAAAATAATTTCCGCCGCTGTAGATCATACCATTCGTGTATGGGATATTGAGACTGCCAAAGAAGAGCAGCGCCATTCATTGCGAGAAACTATTTTTCCAAATGTTAACTTTTTTCGTTTAGCCCGCCATCCGCATGAGCAGGTAGCGATTTCGGGCTTAAATAATGGGATGGTTGCTCTCTGGGATATCAGAAAAAATCGGCATGTTGAATGCTTGCGCGGGCATACCCAATTAGTTTCAGCGTTGCATTGCTCTCCCTGTGGCAATTACCTTGCTTCTGGATCATGGGACGGCAAAGTTCGCTTGTGGGATTTTCGCATGCTGGGCTGTTCGGCAATCTTAGCTTTTCATAAAGAAGATTGGGTGCAAAATGTTACCAGTTTAAATAATTTCAACACCATAGTTTCTGGTGCGCGCGATGGCAGAGTAAAAACCTGGGATATTTCATCATTGCTTGCAATCGATCGCATGAATAATCTTAAAATAACGGCAGCAAAAGCAGCGCTTATAAAAGCGGAAAGACCGATTACCGATGATGAGCGATCCGCGATGCTTGCAAGAATCACTCAAGTTCCCACGGATGAGATATTGCAAAAAAAAGCCACACATCCTGAGTAACCTCCGCAGGAGGTGTATCCGGCCTTCGTAGCCTTCTTGGTTTAAGGTTTGGGCTTCGAATTTGAAACTTCGGCGGAGTAGGCTCGAAGGATTGTCTCATCAGCATGCAAAATATTGCTTTTAATTCGCACTTTTTTATACGATCTACTTAAATAAGGGATCAAATTAAAGGGATTAAATATGCATTTTTTAAAAAATTATTACTTGTTTACACTTCACTTACTGTTTTTAATGAACTCGGCATATCCACTTTGTGTGAAAGTTCGCGTTCCCAATGATTTTTTTAAATCCAGAGCTTATAAGGGGATTTTGCCCTATACCCCCACCTTGGAAGGATTAGAAAAAGCTTACATTACGGAAGATCCAAATGACAATCGAGTTTTTGGAATACCAGAAAAAATATTAGATACCTATATAGATCACCAAAAGCGACTAATCCAAACCAGCAAAATTCCTGAAGATATGCTCAGAAAATATTCTCCCTATTCTATAATGATCGAATATACGCGCCCAAGCGGTAGAAAAGTAATCGTTGAAGAACCTATTCGAGAAGCTGGCGTTATAGAACAATGCTATATTTCAGACGATAAAATTACTGAGAAAAAAGGATTTGCGGCCACAATGAAGGAAAAGATATCGGGCCCAACCAAATACAAGAATTTAAAAGTTTATTTGCGTTACGGAAAAACAGATTTAAAGCCTTGTGCTGAGTTTGAATCTTTTGAACACAAGGGAATTGAGATTGACTTAAAAAGCTTGGAAAGCGCAGTAAGCCCAGCTGATAAAAATGTTTATTGGACTTCATATACGTGCAATGTTTTGATTATTAAATAGCTTTGCATTTGTAAAAACCATGTCATGCCCATTTGTAGTCCTTAGATACGCTGCCTACAGCAGCTACTCCAGCCTTCACTGAAGTTTCGGCGGTCAGGCAGGATGTGTAGCAGTTGAGTGTGCTTTTTCGAGAGTATTTGATTGTTTATTCACTGCACTAGCTGATTTCTTATGCGCCTCAAATCCGAGCGTAATAATTAAATCTACAAAATCCATTGGTTTAATGCCCACTTCTGCCGCTTGATGGAAGATGCAGGTTGCCGGAGTCATGCCAGGAAGTGAGTTGATTTCGAGAGTAATCACACGTTCTTTTTTAGTTGGGCTTTGATCAGCAGTTTGATAGAAACAATCGATGCGGCAATATCCTTTGGCGCCAACTGCTTTATATACTTCTTCCATTGTTTTTTGCACCAGAGCAAGTGTGTTTACAGGTAATGGAGCAGGCGTTTGATTTTCACCTGCGCCGGGCAAAAACTTTTCTTCGATTGATAATATTTCTGATGCGCACACTGCTTGGGATGGTGGCAGTGCGCGAGGATTTTCATTGCCGATCACGCCGACCGTGAGTTCCATGCCGATGATACATTCTTCAATCAGCGCAAATTCTTTGTTTTGAGAAAAAATTGTTTCAACTGCATGAGGAAGATTTTCTATTTTTTTAATTTTTTGCACCATCATGCTGCAGCCATCATCATGCGGCTTTACAATTAAGGGTAATGGAAATTCATTAGAAATTTTTTTAATAATTGCATCTTTGTTGAGCAGCCACTCTTGCTTACTCACCAAAATACTTCTTGGCACTTCAAAGCCATAAGCATGCAAATAATTATTGGTCTTATATTTATCCATGCATAGTGCGCTGGTTAATACGGATGAGCCGTTATACGGAATCTCAAGCATCTCAAGGGTTCCCTGCACTGCGCCATTTTCTCCCGGGCCACCATGCAAGGCAATGAAAACAAAATCAACTAATGTGCTCAAATCATGCCAGTTAATTTTAGTGTTTACATCAATCGCACTTTCAATCTGCGCAGTTGAATTGAGAACCAATAATTGCGGCGTTAATGGAAAGAGCTCCATTTGAGAGTTAACAAAAATAGGAATGGCTTGATATTTGTGTGGCGATAATTTATAGGAAATATTACGGCCGGATTCTAAGGAGATTTCTTTTTCATTAGAAGGACCGGCCATTAAAATACCAACGCGAATTTTTTGGGTATTCATAGTTTTTGCATCTTTTTTTTCTTGAGCCAGTATCTCTTCCAGCATTCCATATGATTGCAATTCAGTTTCGATTAAATGATTAATGAGTTGCGTATGGCTAATATTAATATGCGCTGCTTCACGGAATAAGAAGCTTGCCGGCGCCATGCCAGAAAGTGTATTAGGATCCACGATTACAATGGTGCCATCTGCTTTTGCGAATCCATCGATGCGTGAAAGATTACTCATATTTAATATGTGCATTGCTTTGATGCAAGTCTGTTTTATATTTTCTTGAATTTCTTGGCTGCAGCGTGCAGGAGTAAACTCAGTTGCTCTGCCGGGCATATATTTTTGTTCGTAATCAAAAAACCCTACTGCAGGATCAGAAACTACTTCAGTAGGAGGCAATGCATATACGGTATTGGTTTTATAATCGGTGATGGCGATGCAAGAAAACTCCATGCCTTCAATTTTTTCTTCAACCAGCACTGCTTGCGGCCGTTGATTATCAGCATGGCATGCAGCGCGTAATGAATTTTCTAAATCTTGTTCATGATGCACAATACTCATGCCCAAACTTGAGCCCTCTTTATACGGCTTCACAATAAAAGGCAGGCTCATTTTTTTTGCGGCAAGTTGTTGTTTAATCGATTCTTGTTGTGATTCAAAGTCAATAATCTGTGATGGTTGCACCACGATGCCATTGGGAACTGTAATTCCATGAGAAGATAAAAACTCTTTTTGCATGATTTTATCCATTCCCAGGGCACTTCCTAAGATTTTAGATCCTAAGTAGGGAATTCCTAAAACTTCTAAGAATCCTTGCAGGGTGCCGTCTTCTGCAAAGCGGCCGTGCGTTGCGATATAAATAAAATCGACATGTTTTTTTAAATCATCCCATTTGATGCATTGTGCTTCTGTGGAGAGACGATGTAAAAAATCTGAAATTTTTCCACGATGCAAAAAATGCCACGGTAAAATATATAACTGATTGGTTACGGTTTGAAAAAGAGGAACCACTTGATAGCGCATAGTATCAAGATGATCGCAAATAGTTCTTCCTGAATTAAAAGAGACTTCTTTTTCGATAGATTTGCCGCCCATAAGAACGCCAACGCGTAACTTTGTCATGATTATTGATTCTTTTTGAGGTGAAAAATGATAATTATGTAATAATGATATCGAGTGTTGATTGATAGTAAAGAAAAATTTGCGCAATGTTAGGAACGCATGAGAAAGAAAGAATTTTTAATTTGGATGGATTTAGAAATGACCGGTTTAAATCCTGATCTTGATGTAATTTTAGAGATTGCAACAATAGTTACGGATAATCAATTAAACATTATTGCTGAAGGTCCGGCATTAATTATTCATCAGCCACAATCGGCACTCGATTTAATGGATGATTGGGTGCGCAATCAACATACTAAAACCGGATTAATAGACGCGGTTCAAAAATCTTCTATGACGATGGCAGTTGCACAAGAAGAAACGTTAGATTTTATTAAAGAATATTGCCCGCCTAAAGATGGTATTTTATGTGGCAACTCGGTATGGCAAGATCGCGCATTTTTGCGCAAAGGGATGCCGCGCATTGTTGATTATCTTCATTACCGCATTATTGATGTGAGCTCGGTGAAGGAGCTTGCACAACGCTGGTATCCGCATAGCCAATTTATAAGATTCGAAAAGCCCGATAATCATCGTGCTCTGGAAGATGTACGCGGATCCATCAAAGAGCTGGCGCATTATCGAAAATATTTTTTTATTTCTGATAAATAAAAAGATTTACTAAAATATTGAGTTTTTCCAAGATTAACCTTTATCTTAGAGTAAAATATATATTTATTTTATTTTTCTAAAAAGGATGGTTAATTATGAAAAATCTTATAAATCTCGTTATCTGCGGTCTTTTTTTCTCGTTTTCTCTGAGCGCAAGTGTTTTTGAATTTTCAATTAAAAGACATATTAAAGAAGCAAGCGGTTCATCGAAAGCTAAAATAATTTCAACGGGAAACACGCTTTTAGATCTCGATGGCAAAATTGATCGCCTTAAAGAGAGTATTGATGCCCACAGAGGTCTTTTAAAAACAGAAGAAAGTCGGCTCTTGGGAGCGGGATTAACCGTTTCTGATAAGGCAGAAATCAATAAAAACATTAAGCACTTAAAAGAAGTGATACAAGAATTGCAAAACCAAATGGACAAGCAGGAGAATAGATTTTCTTCAATGCTGGTTGATTTTAATACGCTCGTGGAAAACAAATAATTAAAAACTAGCCTATATCAAAAAAGCATTGCGCGTGGGCCATTGCCAGATACCAATCGATTCGCCAATGGTCCAAACCTCTTTTTTTTGCTTCAAACAAATATTCTTTTGCCTTATCATAATTTTGGTTAGAAAGCGAAATAAGCCCTGCCCACAATGCATAATGGCGTGATAATCCCACTTCTTGGCTAAATTTTTCCACCCAGCATTCGCCTAATTCCATGAGCGAAGCTTTATCGTCACCTTGAGCTTTTGCGATGCATAATTCTGCCTTAATCACGTCTTCAATTAAATAATTTTGACCGTCATAAAGTCTACTCATGGTGGTTGCGTGAACTATTGGCGAAACGGTAATTTGATTGTCTGGCGTAAAGGCGATAAGGGTGTCATAAACCAAAGCAAATTGGTAGTTTGGATTAATTTCTAAAATTTTTTCTACGATTTCATTGAGGCTTGGATACCCTTGCATAAAATTATCCGTAAGGGTTATTAAAGGCTCATAAAACATGCGAATATCATCAATGATGATGGTTGCATGAGTAATTTTACTCTTTTTAATATGATTTAATTCCGTGATAATAGGGGTGTTTTCATTTCCTTTTGCAGTTTCTCCCATGCTAAAATGAGCATCTAAAAAGAAGACTGCTTTATCTTTCATAGTTTCTAAAATTTTTGGCAATAGTTGTGCCGAATCGCCCTGATGAATGGTGATATTTTTCTTTTTAGAAAATCTTTTTTTTGCAGTTTCAAACAGCTCTTTGCTCAGTTCGATAGTAATTACTCGAGGAAAATGGCGTGAAGCTTTATCGGTAGTATCTCCCAGATACGTTCCTGTTTCTAAAAAATATATTGCATGAGTTGCCTCTTCAATCATCGATAAATAATTATTTTCAAGAGAGAAGTTTTTGAGATTTCTACTTTTAATAAAAAAAAGATCGGGAGCATCGCCGGCGATTGGAGCAAGCAGTTCATAATAGATTTTATTAGGTTTTTCTTCTTTAAATTCAAGCAAAGATCTCAAATTTTCTTTTGCATGAAGCTTAGTTATACATAAGAATGAGAGAAGAATTACTATTTTCTTCATATGCGTTGCCTTTTTTTTGATGTTCCATTAATCCTTTTGCAACAGCATAGAATTTTTTAATGTGATTGAAAATAAAAAAGCCGGTAGAAAAATCTACCGGCTTCAACATTCAAATTAAATTAAGTACACGCGAGCTTACAGCGATTTTCGCATCCATTAATATTATAGGTAATCGTATCAATATCTTTCTGTACAAAATCTTGCGCAAAAATTCGTTGTGGCCCCAGTGCATTGGTGATCACGGGTCCTAATGGTCCACTTGCCGTTGCCGGAATACCAAATCGAATAATGCCTGCAGGAGAAACATCATACTCGCCCAATCCACCAAGCACGATCGGTCCCACTTCTGTAGGAACATTACTAATAATGGTAGAGGATGCACCGCGCACGGTAGTAAATGGTCTAAAACGTTCAGGCATTGGATTTGTTGAAGTAATAACGTCAATGTGAATTCCGGGATTGTTATAAATAGTTGCAGGAATGAGTAAGTTAACTATATTTCCTACTCTAATAACGCGAACCATCACACTTGCCGGCGGATTTACGGTTAACCCACCCCACGTGAATGCAGTTGCATAACAAGACTCTTCATAATAATCAAACGATGTAGGAACCCCTCCTTCGGCTTGTGTATTAGCAAAATATTCTGCTCCACCAATCCAAAGATTTTTACCAATCGCTCCTGATGCGCCGATGCCTGCGCCACCAAGAACAATTAATGCTCCTTCGGGGCCAGTTGGGCAACTGCTATTTGCAGTATCAGTGAGTCTTAAACTGCTTAGCGTTGAAATTCCGGCTGAGCTTACAATAGGGCCATTAACATTTACTACCCCAGAAACTGAAAGGTTTCCGCTGGGAAGGGCTAATGAATCAACGGTAGATCCATTCATTACTACCAGCCCGCCGCTGATTGTTCCACCCTCATTGATGAAAACAGGGCTTTGTAATTCAGTGTCACCATTCACGGTTAAATTACCACCAACGAATTTAGAACCACCTTGCATTATTTCATCGCCAGTTATGGTGAGGCCATCGTTTAATACCGCTGGACCATTAACAATAAATGTGCCACCTGTTGCCGTGGTTACATTATTAAGAGTAGTGAGTCGATCCACCGTAAGTTGTCCTCGTACCAGAACATCTTCGGCAATCACATCTCCAATAATGCATGCATTACCACCTACAAATAATCCCGTGCATCCGGTGCATCCGCTTGGATTTAAAATTATTAATCCACCGCTGATGGTTGAACCGTTGTTAACAATAACTTGGCCTGCGCCCGAAGCGCCAGATGTTCCAGATATTCCACTCACAATAATGGGACCATTAAATATCGCAGTGCCACCAACAGTAATACTTCCGGTTACACTTTGATTTCCCGTAACTGTCACTGAACCATTAATAATGGGGTTACTATTGATATTGATAGTTCCGGTAGTCCCAGAAACGCTGAGAACACCGGTATTGAGCGTTAGTCTTCCAAGAACAACACTAAACCCACCAATGTTCACATTGCCATCAACATTTTTATCGCTGGCGATACAAACGTTATTACTAAAGTTTCCGTTTTCTTCAACAACCATACCATCTTTAAAATTGGCATTAAGTTGAACGAGCACATCACCAATTACGGTTTGATTCCCAATATTAAGATTGCCTTCTGTGGTAATGGTATTATCAATATTTAAGCAACAAACGGTAGCCGTAGTATCAGGAGTGCAAACACAACCGGGGCCTGAGCAACCAGTCGCGCCCGATGGTGATGGATTTGGACAGGTGAGACTCACGCACGGAGGGCATATCGATTTTATTTCTCCGCTGGTTGGCCCATAAGCAAGATTGATTGGTTGTGGATCTTGCTTGGTATTTTTTGCTTTTTTGCTACCCGCTTCTAATCCTTTCCCCATGAAAGAGAGAAGAACTAAGGCGAGAATATTAATTTTTGTAATCTTCACTATGACCTCTTTCTTTCTTAACCAATATTACAGCCACAGCTTAATCTATTATACGTTATGGTATTGATGTCAACTTGTACACCAGCAGCTGAAGTGATCGGTTGCGGCCCGAGTAATGCTCCTGGTAATCCAAAGATAATGGTTCCATCAGGATCAACTTCAAATTCTCCTAATTGGCTTACATCATTAATAATAGTTGATGCAGCACCGCGTACTACGCAGCCGGGTGCAAATCGGGCAGGTAAATTAACCACCGAATGAACGGTATCAGGTCCACCAGGGCCATAGGTTAATATTGGAACTAATAGATTTACTAAGTTGCCAATTCTTACTACTTGTACTGAAACAATATTATTTTGCCCTGCGAACTCAAAGTTCATTGAAACACATGTTTCTTCATAATAATTTAAAGGACTTGGTACGCCACCTTCACGAGTAACTTGTTGGAAGAATTGAGAGCCGCCCAGCCATAAATCTTGCGCAATTCCTACGCCGCCATTTACTACGAGTGCGCCAGTTTGTGGACTCGTGCTATTGGTGGTATCAGTGATTAATAAGCTGAATAACGTTGCAGGAGATGGAGAAGTGATAGTGCCGCCCACGGTTAATGATCCACCAACGGTAGCGTTGCCACACGGTGCTACCGAAAGATTGCCGCTTGCAATCGTTTCTCCGCCAAAAACGGTTAATCCATTTTCTACTGTTGCGCCATTAACGGCAGTTACTGGTCCATTGAATGTTGAAAATCCAGCAACCGTTAAGTCCCCATTATTTAAGGTTAAGTCGCCAGTAGTAATTACTTGATCCCCTGCAGCAACGGTTAAACCTCGATTTAAAGTTACCGCTCCATTGGCAATAAAACTTCCATTGACTACCGTTTGGCAACCGTTAAAGAATGAATTTTGATTTACGGTTAAATTGCCTAATACATCCAGATCATCGGTTGCAGTATCTTGAGTGATGTTTACGGTGCCGTTGATAACTGCTCCACCACAGGCAACAACCAGTCCACCACTATTGATGGTTTCGCCGTTGTTAACTATTAAGCCGTCGTTTGCAATAAGAGGACCATTAAATATTCCGGTGCCGCCTACTGTAAGAGATCCATTGATAAATTCATTAACCGTTATGGTTTGGGAACCATTAATTATTACGTCTCCGTTAAATATGGTGAGCCCGTTAATTAATATCCCATTATTTACCGTTAAGCCCCCTTCGATGGTTTCATTTCCGCCTACCGTTTCATTCCCGGCAACAGAAAGATTTCCGCCGATACAAACATCTTCTTGAAACGTCGCATCGCCCTCTTCAATTAAATTACCTTTAATATCAACGGTACCGCCTACGGTTAAATTCCCAGAAATATTAGCACATGCTGCAACTAAATTAGAAACAGTCGCGGTAGAATTAACACTAATACAACAAAACTCTGCACAGGCGCCACATGCTCCGGATGCGCCTGATGCTCCGCCACCGCAGCTAACATTGATTGGGCAAATTCCTGCGTTGCATGGGGTGCACGCGCCGCCAACACATGATTTGGTTTGTGCAACCATTGGAATTTGAATAATAGCTGTCAAAAACAAAATTAATAGTAAATACATATTGATAATCTTCACAAAACTCCTTTCCACTAGACTTATACTGTTCTCTAGAAAGCATTACTGAAAAAGATTTAAAAATGCAAGAATGTAGTCTTATTGACTTAGATTTTTTTTTTTTATTAGTTTAATAGGAAGAATTTAAAAAATAAAAAAGGGAAAAGATAATGAAAATTTTACCTTCTATAATGCTGGGTATTGTGCTTATACCCGGTATTAGCAATGCAGAACGTAAGGAATCTTTTCTTCATCCAATTAGACAAGATCAAGTTGAAATTTCTCAAAAAGCAGGCAAAAGTTTTTTATTTTTAAAAAAGCGTATGGATCAAAAGTATAGTTCTCATATGGGAGCGTTCAATAAAACGGTCACATTACTCGAAGAAGGTACGTCTACGGTCTCAAAATCATTGATCAGCCAAAGTATACGAGAATTGCAGAAGCTTGCGGATAGTACTGTTGCAGATGATATGCAAACGCATGAGATGCTTACACTCTACCTGCCAAAAATTCAAGAAAGCTTACAAGAAACTGTTGAAATGCAAAATGACCCTTCATCAAGTCGCGCTGCTTTAGGTGCGAGCGGCATGTGTTGCAATAGAGAAAGCCTGCCATGCGGTAAAGATACTTTCTTTTGCGATTCCGGTGAGGGTGAAGGATCAGGCAGTGGAAACTTTTCTGGGGTAATAACGATTAATGATGCAAGCGAGAGTGTTGATTGTAATTCAGGTGCATTGCAAGTTTTGGGCGGCGTTGGCATTAAAGGTAACCTCAATATCTGCGGCACGGAACATATTTTCAATAATAAGGCGAGTCTAGATGCTGCGCACGGCGCATTAGTAGTTGGCGGAGGCGTTGGCATTGGTCTTAATTTAAATATCGGTGGCAATACAAAAATTAATGGCAAAACACAAAGTGATGATCTGAATTCTGGCGCACTCATTGTGGTTGGCGGCCAAGCGATCGGCGGCAATCTGAATGTTGGCGGCGTTACGCATCTGCTAAATTCAACGCAAAGTAAAGATCCGCAAACCGGTGCATTAATTGTATATGGTGGCGTAGGCATCGGTGGTGATACCAATGCGCAAGGCAAAGTAAAAATCTTTGATACTACCAATAGTACCAGCTGCATCGATGGAGCATTAGTGGTTGCCGGTGGTGAAGGAGTTGGCGGCGATCTAAATGTGTGCGGGAAAGTGCATATCTTTGATCAAACCAATAGTTCTAATTGTAAAAATGGTGCACTGGTAGTAGACGGTGGTGCTGCGTTTGGAAAAGATGTCTATATTTGTGGAGGCCTTAATGTACAGGGGCCTATTAGTACCAATTCGTATTTTGAAATTAATGGCGGATCAGTCCTTGCAACAAATATCGCCAACTGTAACCTTTCCGTAGGCGATAATACCAATCCGATTGCCAATGGAACTGATAATACTGCAGTGGGCGAAAGTGCCATGCAAAATAATCAAGTGGGCACTGATAACTCTGCATTTGGATGCCATGCATTAACCTCAAGCATCTACGGTAATGCAAACACTGCCGGCGGAGTCTTTTCAATTGGATCTCTTGTTGGTGGAAATGGTAATACGGCATGGGGGTATCAACCGGCCTATTCTACCATTTATAATAGTTATACCACCGCAATTGGATACGAAACATTGCATGAAAATCTCACCGACGACAATACGGGTGTCGGTGCATTTGCATTGCATGATAATGAATTTGGAGCAGAGCTCACTGCGGTTGGATTCAAAGCGCTTGAGAGCAATTTAGGCCTTGATCTTCCTGTAGCATATTTAGGATCAACTAATACTGCTGTTGGCCATGAATCACAAGAATATAATTTGCAAGGATTTGATAACACCTCAGTAGGAAGTTTGTCTTCACAATATAACCTTGTAGGTTTTTCTAATACTTCGGCAGGAGCATCAGCGCTTAATGCAAATCTCTCAAGTTATAATACGGCTATAGGAGCTGCCTCAATGGCGTATAATACGATTGGATCATTTAATACCGCGCAAGGCGGTGATTCTTTAGGCCTTAGTGTTGTGGGATATTATAATGATTCTACGGGCTATTCAAGTTTGGCTGTTGCTATTGCGCCGTTTTATAACGTGGTTAACGGATGCGAAGCCCTTGAGAATGTAATAAATCCTACTCGAAATGTTGCAATTGGTTATGAAGCAATCGGAGGAGAGGCAACAATTTTAAACCCTATTTCCTATCTTCCAGTTCTTTCTTTGAGCGATAATGTGGGCGTAGGATTTGAGTCGCTCATACAAGATCGTGTAGATGCGAATACGGCAGTTGGATCACAATCCATGGAGGGTAATATCTATGGATTACATAATACTGCAGTTGGATATCAGGCGTTACGATACAATATTGGAACAATAGTTTCATCTTTGGGAACTGATAATACTGCCGTGGGTTACAAGGCTTTATATGCAGAAGAAAATGGTTATGAAAATACCGGAGTTGGATCACAATCAATTACAGTAAGTGCAATCACAAAGATCCCAACCTTTAAAAATACTTTGCTCGGGGCGTTCACGTATAATGCCGCTGGTTCTTATAATGTATGCATTGGAGATAGAGCAAATGATTATGGTAATTATGATGTAATTATTGGTCAAGATGCACAGAATGCAATTGATATTTTTTTCAATGCCATTGTGGTTCCTGATACAACTGGTGTTGTGGTAATAGGCCAAAAAGCATATGCAGGTATTTCGGAATTGGATCAAATTAACCCATATGGAAACGTTTCAATAGGTTACAATGCATACTCATTAGGTGTTTATCCCATTTCTATTGGCCAAAAAGCAACTGTAGATGGATCTACCTCGATTGCCATAGGGGCACTAAGCAACGTATACGGTAAAAATAATATTGCTATAGGGCGTACCACGCGTATTCAGGGAGAGTTGGGTCCAGCAACGCCGGGCAAATTTAATGTTATTGCCGGTGATAGTAATTTTGCATTTGGTGATTATAACACGAATGTTGGCGCGATATCAGGAGTCAAAGGATCTCATAATGCTCTCTTTGGCGATTATGTAAATGGAAATCCTGCCGGAGGTGGTGGGCTCACTTCAATAAATGCGAGCACGATAATAGGTTCTTATGCATTTTCAAAAGGTGATTATAACCAGGTTTTAGGATATGGCGCGGGGTCCGGAGATGCAACAGAATATAATACTGCAATTGGATCGTATGCGCGATGCCAAAATCTGTATGCCATCGGGATTGGAACCTATGCAACTGCGTATGGTTTATCTTCGATTGCAATAGGAACTCAAGCCAAAGTATTAGTTGGATCAAATAATATTGCTATCGGAAACCTATCTAATGCAGATGGCGATTCATCGATTGCAATAGGTGCCACTGCGGTGAGTGCTGGATCATCATCGATAGCAATAGGTAAAGTTGCGGTGGCGCCTGGTAATGGTGCCATATCGATCGGTAGAAATTCAAATGCGGTAGGGATTGGATGCATTGCTATAGGAGATGGAGCTAAAGCGTTGGGAGTAAATTCCATCGCGATTGGAAATTCCACAACGGCACCCCTTGATACAATAGCCATTGGAAATCCATTGAACATAGCGGCGTGGCTCTATGGCATAACCGATATCGGCAATGCAATTCCAGTAAACAAATTTGTACAAGTTACCCCTTTGGGTAATTTAGTTCAAGGCACATGTCCTTTATGCTTTAAGTCTATGATTCCGTTGTTCGGTGAAGAAGATATGTTAAGAAACGATAGTGCTACGCGTTCGATAGGCGAAAAACTTATAGACATTGATGTATTATCTAAAATAATTAAATGTGACGATAGCCAAAACACTGATCTGCGTCTTTCAAGCAAACAGATCGAGGCCATATGCCCTGATTTAGTGTTAGTAGAAGCAGATGGATCAAAGTTGCTTAAAGGGGATAAATTAATTCCTCTTTTAGTGCAGCAATTAAAAATTCACAGCACTAATCTTGAAGAATCGCATAAGCAATTAATAACTCAAAATCGTAAAAGAGAAGCGCTTCATAAGAAATTTCAAAAGTTAAATTCGCAAATTTATCAGCTGCAATGTTTTCAAGCATCTTAGTTAATAAGAAAGAATTTAAAAGAAAAAAGGAAAAAGATGATGAAAGTTTTACACTATATAATGCTAAGCATACTCATTATGCAAAGCATTAATTCTGCCGAAAGTAAGCTCTTTCTTGGTCCTCTGGCAAATGAGCAAATAGAAGTTCCTCGAAAAGCAGCAAAAAGATTAGTGCTCTTGAATTCACGTATAGATAAAAAATATAGTTCTCATATGGGTGCGTTCAATAAAACGGTAACGTTACTTGAAGAAGGTACATCTGCGGTCTCAAAATCATTGATCAACCAAAGTATGCGTGAGCTGAAGAAGTTATCCGATACTCTGGCGCATGATGATGTTCAAGTCCATGAGATGATTGAAGTGTATCTTCCAAAAATTCAGCAAGAGTTAGAGGATTCACCTCAGATGGAAAGTGGTCCAAACGTGGATCGCGCACTTATTGGAACGAGTGGCATCTGTTGTAATCGTGAAAACTTTCCCTGTAACAAAAATAACCTTCTTTGCGATTCGGATGAGGGTGAAGGTTCTGGCGAGGGGAATTTTAGCAGCGTAGTAACGATTAATGATGCAAGCGAAAGCGTTGACTGTAATTCTGGCGCATTGCAAGTATTAGGAGGCGTTGGCATCAAAGGTAATCTCAATGTCTGCGGTACCGAACATATTTTTAATAATAAGGCGAGTCTAGATACTGCGCACGGCGCATTAGTGGTTGCCGGTGGCGTTGGCATTGGCCTTAATTTAAATGTAGGCGGTTCGGTAAAGATTAATTCAAAAACAGAAAGTGAAGATCTCAATTCGGGGGCATTAGTGGTTGCCGGAGGAGAAGCAGTTGGTGGGAATCTGAATGTCGGTGGCGTTACGCATTTAATTAATTCTACGCCGAGCAGTGATTCTAATAACGGCGCTCTTGTTGTTGATGGTGGCGTTGGCATTGGTGGCAACACTAATATTGCCGGGCAAGTAGTCGTCTCAAATACTACCAATAGTACCAGCTGCATTGATGGTGCAGTGGTAGTTGCTGGCGGCGAGGGTATTGGCGGTGATTTAAATGTGTGCGGAAAAGTGCATATTTTTGATCAAACCAATAGCACCAACTGTAAAAATGGCGCACTCGTAGTTGATGGTGGCGCTGCATTTGGCAAAGATGTCTATATTTGCGGGGGATTGAGCGTAGAAGGGCCTATTAGCACCAACTCATATTTTGAAATTAATGGTGGATCAGTACTTGCAACCAATATAGCAAACTGTAACCTCTCAGTGGGTGATAATACTAATCCAATCGCCAATGGAACTGATAATACGGCAGTGGGTGAAAGTGCTATGCAAAACAATCAAGTGGGTACCGATAACTCTGCATTTGGATGCCATGCGTTAACCTCAAGCATCTATGGCAATGCAAATACTGCCGGCGGAGTCTTTTCAATCGGATCTCTTGTGGGTGGAAACGGTAATACCGCTTGGGGTTATCAACCGGCCTATTCTACTATATATAATAGTTACACTACCGCAATTGGGTATGAAGCCCTTCACGATAATCTTGAAGATAATAATACAGCGGTTGGCGCATTTGCCTTACATGACAATGAGTTTGGTGCGGAATTAACCGCAGTGGGGTTCAAAGCACTGGAAAGCAACTTAGGTGTAGACACTCCAATTCGCTATTTAGGATCAGCTAATACTGCCGTTGGGCATACGTCCCAGGAATACAATTTGCAAGGATTCGAGAATACTTCTGTGGGAAGCCGCTCTTTAAAATATAACATTGTTGGATTTCAAAATACGGCGATTGGAGCAAGTGCTTTGTATGTTAATGAATCGAGCTATAATACTGCTTCTGGTGCAAGCGCAATGCTTGCAAATACTATTGGATCATTTAATACTACGGCTGGTGCATCATCAATGCCCAAGAGTGTAGTTGGTTATTATAATGATTCAATTGGTTATTCTAGCATGAGTCTTGCAGTTGCTCCATTTTACAACGTTGTAGATGGTGTTGAAGCATTGGGCAATGTGATTAACCCCAATAGAAACGTTGCTGTGGGGTACCGTGCAATTGGAGGTTCTGGTTCAATTTTTAATCCTATTTCTTTACTGCCAATTTTATCGATGAGCGATAATGTGGCGGTAGGATTCCAATCCTTAATAGCAAATCGCGTTGACGCAAATACTGCTGTTGGCTCGCTCTCTCTGGCGAGTAATACATATGGCTTGCACAACGTTGCAGTAGGATATCAGGCAATGCTCTATAACGTGGGAACCATAGTTTCATCATTGGGCACAGATAATACTGCTGTTGGATATAAAGCTCATTATGCTGAAGAATATAGCTATGAAAATACTGTGGTCGGTTCGCAAGCCGGCATATTTCCATCAGGTCCACCTTCTTATAAAAATACTTTTATGGGCGCATTCGCCTATGGGTCCGGGGGGTTCAATAATGTTTGTATTGGCGATCGTGCGAATGATTATGGTTACAACGATGTAATTATTGGCCAAGATGCTCAAAATGCGGTGGATATTTTTAATCTTGTGCAGGTTCCTCAGACTCAAGGAGTGGTGGTAATAGGCCAGAAAGCATACGCTGGATTTACCCAGCAAGCGGTACCAGGTCTCTTTGATCCTTATGGAAACGTTGCAATAGGATATAACGCTTACGCATTAAATGTTTACCCTATTTCGATTGGTAATAAAACAACGGTAGATGGTGTAGGTTCAATCGGGATAGGTGCAAACACTGTAGTATATGGAAACAATGACATTGCTATAGGACGTACCGCTCGTATTCAGGGAGAGGTGGGACCAGCAACGCCAGGCAAATTTAATGTTATTGCAGGCGATAGTAATTTTGCTTTTGGTGATTATAACACTAATATTGGGGCTATTTCGGGAGTTAAAGGAAATCATAATGCTCTGTTAGGAGATTATGTAAATGGAAATCCAGCCGGAGGTGGAGGACTTACTTCAATAAATGCGAGCACGATAATAGGTTCTTATGCATTTTCAAAAGGTGATTATAACCAGGTTTTAGGATATGGCGCGGGGTCCGGAGATGCAACAGAATATAATACTGCAATTGGATCGTATGCGCGATGCCAAAATCTGTATGCCATCGGGATTGGAACCTATGCAACTGCGTATGGTTTATCTTCGATTGCAATAGGAACTCAAGCCAAAGTATTAGTTGGATCAAATAATATTGCTATCGGAAACCTATCTAATGCAGATGGCGATTCATCGATTGCAATAGGTGCCACTGCGGTGAGTGCTGGATCATCATCGATAGCAATAGGTAAAGTTGCGGTGGCGCCTGGTAATGGTGCCATATCGATCGGTAGAAATTCAAATGCGGTAGGGATTGGATGCATTGCTATAGGAGATGGAGCTAAAGCGTTGGGAGTAAATTCCATCGCGATTGGAAATTCCACAACGGCACCCCTTGATACAATAGCCATTGGAAATCCATTGAACATAGCGGCATGGCTCTATGGCATAACCGATATCGGCGCTGCAATCCCTGCAAACAAATTTGTACAAGTTACCCCTTTGGGTAATTTAGTTCAAGGTGCTTGTGCATTATGTTTTGCATCGATCCCTTTCTCTGCAGAAGAAGATTTCTTTGAAAGAAATACCGACGCAATTCGATCAGCGAGTGAAAAACTTGTTGATATCGATATTTTATCTAAAATAATAAGATCCGAAGATAATTCTGAAAAAATGGAAATTACTTTATCGAGTAAGCAAATTGAGTCCATTTTCCCTGATCTCATTTTGGTAGAAGCTGATGGATCGAAATTTCTGAAATTAGATAAATTGCTTCCTCTCATGATTCAGCAACTGAAAATTCATCATAGTAAGATACAAGACTACGATCTCTTATTAGCTGAACAAGAAGATGATATTGATGCCTTGGAAAAGCAATATGAAGCGTTGAGCGCTTTGGTTTATCGTTTGCAGGAATTACGCGATCAGTCGACTTGATATAATAATTCATTATAATGCAGCGTTCTATTTTCATAATCGAGCGCTGCATTTACTCCAAAAACTGCCACTTTATCCATAACTACTTTATCAGGGAAAGTTGTTGCATGAATTGGCATGATCAATATTGAATGATCTCCGAGTAGTTGAGCAACATGTGCAAACGATGAACTTGCGCTAATTAAGCAATCGCATTGCACGATTGCAAAAAGATCATGCAAAACATTTTTGGTATGATGATTTCCCGCTTGGCGATAAGAAAAGATTATGCGAGGGCAATCTGCAAGAGCTTGACTATATCGTTGCATGATTACCTCAGGGTTAGGATCATCAGTGAATAAATATACGAGTAATTGCCGATCTTTAAGAAACTTACTCAAATATCTCAAATGATCAATGTAATACTGATCACACGGAAATTTAATAGGCCATACGTAATCAGCAAAATGAGTCTTTTGATGCGCAAATTTATTTACTTCTTCTATGAATTTAAAACTGTAAGGCCATTTAATAGGCCAAATATCTGTGCAAGAATTAACAGGGGCATTCTTCTTTAAGTAGATGCCTTTTATAGGCTCTTCATTGAGATCATACTCTTGCTTTGAGGCGGTGGGTATATCATAGCCCCCTCCTTTTCTCACATGCAATGCAACGGTTACTACGCTTTCTGGTTTAGGCAAAGATTCAATTGAGAAAATTGGAGTGAGAAGTGCTTTAATTTCTAATTCAAAATCTCTATTTTGGCGTGAATAGGTATAAAGCCAAGGAGTTTCAGTAAGAAAATGGGATTCAAATAAGATTGATTTTCCGCTCTTAAGCCCTTCTTCGAATTCTTTAATGGTGTTAAGTGGCGTGATCGTATCGTATTTTTTTTCAATTTCTGGAGTTAAAAGAGTTTCTTTGTTGTGTAATGCGAATTGATCTGAGTAAGTAAAAGGCTTGTAATACAGAGGAATGTTATACGCTATTGAAAGAAGCTTTGCTCGGCAAAACGTGAGAATATGATCGCCTAATCGGCGCCATGATTCTATCTTATAGGTGATAGCGCATTGAGACTTTTTTGACGAAGAAGAAAGTATATCTTTAAAGAGGCCCGCATGGCAGAATGAAGAAATAGTAAGAAGAACTAATAAAATAGTATTTGGGTGCTTCATGGTTTCCCTTTTATTTTTTAAGTTAAATTTACTTTTAGCAGGTTTAAGAAAAAATAAAACTGTTCCAAAAAGGAGAAGCGTATGAAGGTGATTAAATTTACCCATATATTAGCGTTTATAATAGTGCTGAGTAATGGTTCACTATTTTCTAGAACTATTCATATTTTTGGAGATAGTCATGCTTCATTTTGTTTCAGACAAGATTCGCTATTAAAAAATTTTGAAAAATTCGATTTGTCTGTTGCGATTAATGATAAACAACTAATTCTTCCTTTTAGCGTTAATTGGCTTGGTCCTATTACCATGCATCGCGTGGGCCGTGATGGGATTAAATTTTTAAACGCAAAAAAAAGAGGCGCTCAAGAGCACGACATTGCACTATTTGTTTTTGGCGAAATTGATGTGCGGTGCCATATTGGCAAGCAAAGAGATGAGAAGCAGCGTGATGAAAATGAGATTATTAATACCCTGGCTTTCAATTATATTAATACGTTAAAAGCGAACCAAAAATTATTTGATGATCTTACGGTGATTGTTTGTTGCGTCACGCCTCCCGTGGATGGCATTGATCGCATGAATCCCGATTATCCTTTTTATGGGTCTCTTGCTGATCGCGTGGAAATTACCAAAAGTCTGAATAAGAAACTGCAAAAGCTTTGCCGAGAAAATAACTTTTTATTTCTTGATTTTTACGATTTATATGCAGACTACAAAGGTGCACTTAACTTGAAATTTGCAGATCGAAGTGTGCATATTGATTATATTTATAATATGCCCATTAAGAAAAAACTCATTGAATTAATTGCGCATCTATTATAATCATCAGTTCGTGGGATTCGGAGTAAAAAAAATCTGACTTTTAAATTTTGTCTTATCAATTTTTCTATACAGATGAATTAATGAACTTATTAGTGCGCTCTTTAAATAAATTTTGCGTGAATGCGTATTTTTTATTTTAGCTACTGGCGGCTTTGCCGGGCCTAGAATGGTAATATCCCAATTATTTTGCTTTGCAATGTGCATCATGAGTTCCAGCAGTTCAAATGATTCATCTTCAATCTCATTTTCATGATTATTTTTTAATTCAATCTCTACGAGCCTAATTGCAGGGGGATAACTCACATTGTTTCGATTTTGAATTTCATAATCATAAAACTTAAGATAATCAGTCTCGCTTAGATAATTAAAAATGGGATGTTGCATCATGGTTTGCACAATTACTTGGCTTCCTTCTCGCGCTCTGCCTGCGCGTCCCGCTACTTGAATGAGTTGTTGCAAAGAAGTTTCTGCGGCGTTATAAACCGGAAAGTGCAAATTTAGGTCTGCCCACAAAATGCCTACCAGTGTTACATTCGGAAAATGAAATCCTTTGGTGATAGTTTGAGTGCCCACCAGAATATCGATTGAGCCCTCTTCAAATGATTTCATAGTTTCTTGCCATAATACTTTTTTGCTGCTCACGTCCATATCAGCCCTGCCAATGCGAGCATGGGCAAATAGTTGCTCAAGAATGGTAAC
>CAYMRF010000010.1:0-30565 GCA_964392765.1 uncultured Pseudomonadota bacterium | reverse complement strand
AGCTTTTATCTCGGGCCATATAAAGCAATAGTGCGCAAACTGCAATCGAACCAGCAATAATAAGATAATTAAGATTTTGAGTAACCGTAATTCCAAAGACCGTAAGAGGTAATAGATGTGTAAACGCGAGAATAATATGACTAATCGCATGAAATGCAGCAGCTCCCGCTAAGAACACCAAGAGACATCGGTTACACATGAAAGGATCTCCTTACTTATAAACTACTTTGTTCCCCAACTCTAAACCATCTTATTTTGGTGTACAAGCATTTTCTTAGTAAGCCACCTTGCATCCAAAAACTTCCATTGCCTGCTTTATTGCATCACCAGCCATGAGCATATTAAACTCGCCTAACGCCGTTAATTGGCGCGCCTCTCGCGGCGAATATTGAAAATTAAACGTATTGCATGCTTCATCTGCTATGCACTTTTCAACATCAAAATCATGCAACACAGTATATAAAAACTGCTCATCTATTTTATGATTTTCCAGCATCGCATGATCCACAATACGCGGAATATAGATTACTACCGGCACATTCGTATCGGTTTCATTTTTAAAAATAGTCACGGCTTGTTTTGCAACTAATGAATAATCGATTACCGGGAAGGGAAGATTATGAGCACGTGCATAATGTTCAGTCTTGCGCAGCTCTTGCCCTACTTCTCCCGCTGAAGCATCAACAAAAATAATAATATCTGCTTTGCGAGAAGCGCGTTGCCCGCTAATCGGCGGATACGGTAAATTAAAGTTTATGCCGGCATCAACCATATGTAAGATAGGCAAATTGTTAAAAGGAACATCAGCAATTCCCACGGCAAAATTATGATAATCAGCAGAAATCGGCCTATCATCGCCATGGCCATTAATTATTTTGCCTATCAATTTTTTTAAGATTAACGTTTGAATGTTATCTTGGATATTGGCTTCCTTAAGCATGCGTTTAATGGTGATTCCTAAGGCCAAACCAAACGTTCCTAAAAAAGTTCCCATGGGCTGCTCAGGAGCAGAAGTTACTGAGCGCGCGTTTTTAAATTTTCTGCCAAATGCCCAGGTTGGCACGTAACTATCCATCCAAGGTGCTCCCACTTCAAACGGAGTAAACTCATACCATAATTTTTCTGAATGGGTATCCTCTCCGCTTATTGCCGTATAAATAGGCAAGGGTAACGATCCATCAGAAAGGTTTTTAGATTGATCCGATACATAAACTTTTATTTTATCGGTAGTAAAACTGTCAAAAAGGTCATTAGCTATACATGCGCCATATAAATCAACAAATCCTATCGGCTGACCCGCACAATATTTAGTCAGCACCGTTTTGCCCATCAATGCAAAATCGTCCGTATCACAATTTTGCATATCAAAACCAATATTATTAATGAGCCAATCATGAAACTCATCAATTGATTTACCGCTGGAAATCCAAGTGGCAATTGTCCAGGTAGATCCTGATAATCCCACTGCATACGTAAGGGTATCCATTAGTTGCAATGCATTAATCGCTTTAAGCGCACCCGCGGTATACAGCATAGCCCGATAGCCTCCTCCACTACAGGCAAGTGCAATGGTAGGAACTTTAATACCTAAAGGTTTACCCGTAAACTGCGTAATTCCCCGCGCCACACGAGCTGATCGTTTGATTAAAAATGCTTTCTCTTGGTCGCACAAACCATTCCCGCGACGCACATAGGCAACTTGATTTTTATAAGGGTTATCCGCAATGGCCGGAACTAAATTAAACAACTGTTGCTGGGCATATTGTAACGGAATCTGGACCGCATTCCACTCAAGCACGGTATAGCCATAAATATCCCCTTCATTATCACCCAAATAAAAGGTGCTCCCTTTTAAACTACCAACATTTTTTGCATGATAATTGGATAAATCATCGGATGATAGCGTTGACGTTAATAATTGCGGATCTTCCACAAATACCAATTCACGATCATAGCCAAACCAACGATCGGGGCGATTTAATTGGGAAGATTGTTGCGCATCAATGCATTGAACTGAGGTTACGCGTTGCGCAAGAGGCTGTTCCATAAAAGGTATTTTACTTTTTTGCAGATAAACTGCGGCATATACATCGCGAGGCGTCTTATTATGCACTGTGATTAAATCGGCATATGAGCAAATGGAAAACGTAAGAAATAAAATATTTATTCGTATGATCGCTTCATTCATTTTTTACCCCTTTTATCGTTTTCCTCGCATTTTTTCCCATTCGCTTTCCAATCGGTGCAATTAAATCCTTGAAGCATGCCATTGAGCTGACCAATATAAAAAACTTTTCCTTGTAAGTTTCCAATATTCAAAGAATTAAAGGGGTTTAAAGCTTGTTCTGGAGTGAGTTCGGGCGTTAAAAGATCTTTATTTTCAAAAAAAATTAATTGTTGATCAAATGGCCCTGGCCCTTTCATATTAGAACCCTTTTCAACTTTAGTTCTTCGGGGCGGGCGTTCCATAGTAATCGACGATTGAGATTTAATAAGATAAATAGGAGTTGCTATCGTTCCATTTGGCTGCTCCATTAAATTCCATTTGGTTCCGATATAATACATTGCAACATGTAAGTCGCGATTGGTTTTATTATGAATGGTAATTGGATCAGCAAATAGTGCTGATGTGATGAGAATAATAGCGGTGAATAAAAAACTTAATACTACTTTCTTCATACCCTCTCCCTGTTTTAAAGTTGTTTCCAACTTAAACCTAGAAAAGGGTATGTATTAAAGTCAAGGTTTTTTCCGTTCGCCTCGATGGAGCGCGAAGCGCGAATGGAGAGGTAATAATCAATACAGTCCGATTCTTCTTTTTTTGCGTAGCGCAAGAATACCTTCCCACCCATTACTTACTAAAGCGTCTTTCTTTCGCTGTCCCCATTTTTTTATTTTTCTTTCCGCATCAATAGCTTCAACACGAGAAGCAAACACTTCTGCAAAAACTAATTCGACAGGAAGCCGAGTGGAAGTGTAACATTCATAAGCGCTATCTTCATGTTCAGATAATCTCTTTTCCAAATTATCTGTATGGCCTGTGTAGTAAGTGCCATCATTACATTTGAGTATATAAACGTAAAAATTAAGCATAATTTTTATATGATTTTTATTGGTTTTTTACCTCTCCATTCGGCTCCTTACGGAGCCTCCATCGAGGCGAACGGAGCCGGAATTCATCCTGAGCGAGTGTAACGAGTCGAAGGAGGCGAACGGAGGGGGGGATCACCCCCTCCTATTTAGAATTCAAGCGGCAAAAAAATTATTCCCGTTTCTTTAAGGTAGGAAATAAAATAACATCTTTTATAGATGATGCATTACTCACGAGCATTGCAAATCGATCTATGCCAATCCCCACGCCCACCGTTGGTGGTAAACCATATTCCAGTGCATGAATAAATTCGGCATCATAATGATGCGCTTCTGCATCACCACCCGCACGAGCACCTGCTTGTTGCTTAAAGCGCCCTGCTTGATCAATCGGATCATTAAGCTCATTAAATCCATTGCTAATCTCCATGCCAGCAATAAAGAGCTCAAAGCGTGCAGCAAATTGAGGATCCTTTTCATCTCGTTTTGCCAAGGGAGAAACTTCGATGGGAAATTTGGTAACAAAGGTGGGTTGAATTAAACGATGTTCTGCAATTTTTTCAAACATTGCATACACCTTTTCTCCCCAAGATGCATTTGCATTGGCAACTTTGATTGAATGCTCTTTTAATCGCGCATCAATTACTTCCGGAGCAATATCTTTTTCAGAATAATTGCCATATTCAAGCACGGCATCTTTGATCGTAGTAATTTTGAACGGTTTGCCAAAATCCAGCGTGAAATCATTAAATTGAACTTCTAAAATGCCACATGCTTTCTCAACCGCATCACGCATCATATTTTGCACAAATTCCATAATAAAATGGTAATCGTGATGAGCCCAATACATTTCAAGCATGGTAAATTCAGGATTATGGCGCGTTGAAATACCTTCATTTCTAAAGTTACGATTGATCTCATATACTTGCTCAAAGCCGCCCACCACTAATCGCTTTAAATAAAGTTCTGGTGCAATTCTTAAATAAAAATCATTGCCCAAAGCATTATGATGGGTGATAAATGGCTTTGCAGCAGCTCCGCCCGGAATCGGATGAAGCATCGGGGTTTCAACTTCCATAAAGCCATGAGTATCCAAGTAATTCCGGAATGAACGGATTACGCCTGAACGCTTTGCAAAACGAGCCCTACTTTCTTCATTCGTGATTAAATCTAAATAGCGTTGGCGGTAGATTGTCTCAATATCTTGCAAGCCATGGAACTTCTCGGGCATCGGGAAGAGGCATTTGCTTAAAAGCTCAAATTTCTCAACCTTGATGGTCACTTCACCCATTTTGGTCTTAAAAACGGTTCCTTGGGCCCAAACGATATCACCCGTATCAATAAACTGCTTAAACTGTTCATATGCCTGCTGGCCAATATCATCTTGCTTAATATACAGCTGCAGTTGCCCGCTTTGATCTTGAATAACTACAAAAGATGCTTTTCCATGATGGCGAATAATGCGAATGCGTCCCGCGACTGAATACTGCTTTTCAACGCCTTCGGCGTATTCTTGGTGCACCTGCTTGCAGGTTGCAGAAACCTCTTTGGCTTCTGGCCACGGGTTAATACCTGCAGCTTCAAGTGCTTTTAATTTCTCTAAACGGATTTGATGCTCAGCACCTTCGTCAACTGGTTGTTCAATTGCCGCAGCTTTTTGCAACCCTGCTTGATATGGTGATTCAGATACTTGAATCATTCTCATCGGCTGCTGAGAAACATATTCATTATTTTTTTTCAAGGTAATTGCAGGATACTTTTCATCAAGAATGGCAACCGAAACATCGCCATCGCAGAATTGATGAACAAGGCTTGCCAACTCATTAATAGCCGCTTCCAGAAACTCTCTTTTCACCGAAGGAAGAATCTCAATTACAAAAAAAGCATTACGTGTTTCGGAAGTAATTTTGGTGCGATCAGCCTCTTTCCAATTCCAGCGGCGGCAAATAGCGCCATTTTCATCTTTATAAAATACTTCCCCTTCATTGGGAGATTTTGCCTCTTTTTCCCCCAAGAGAAATATCGCCGGCTCATGTGCGCCTGCAAAGGTTAATTCGATGTCTCCTTTGATGGTATCTAAATCCTCACCGCCAGCAGGAAGCATATATTTAAGTGAAACCACGTTATAAAGATCAACGAGAGTATTTATCGATCTAAACGGCTGACGCTTTAATACGCGGCGCAACAGATTCTCAATCGATGAAAGGTGATCTTTAGGTTTTGCACCAAATTTTTGATACGCCTGCCGCCAGGGAGCAATGTGAGCATGCGTTGCCAGCTGATCGCCATGAATCTGCTTTAAAACTTCATCTTGCTGTTTCTTTAATAAATCCATCACCTGTTTTAGTTCTTTAGAATTGTTAATGCCCTTGGCAACAACAACCCCAACAGAAGCTCCCGGGTATTCACTAAAAATGCGTGGATTTATTTTAAACTGCATACAAGACCTTTAAAATAGGAAAAAATTGAGTAATATGGTCTTAGTATCTCAGAAATGTGCATTTTTTCTAGATTCAAAAGAAATAGATAAGCGGCACATAACTAATTATAACCCTCATTGGCCACTTTTTTTTGAAAAAGAAAAAAAGCCCATTAATGAATAAAATTCGATTATTTAACGCTATTTTTTACCGCTTCGCGTATTAAATTCAGCAGCCAGTAGCTTAAATTCTTCGCCTATCCGTTTATCATCCCAATCCAATATGAGACCGATCTTTTTAGTGTTTTTAAGAAGATCCATTAAAATGGGAAATTTAAATATTGGGTTTTTAAACTCTGGACTGTTTGCCCATCTCATCATTTTGTTAATTTCTTCACATGGTTTCTGATTTTTCTTTGAGTGGCAGAGTTCAAGAATATGCTGTTGCTCTATAGCCTTTGCGGTTTGTTGCGTTGTAGTAAGATCGTCAATTTCATCCAAAATAATTGGCGTTGCATTTGTATTCATTCCGAATATTGCTAATAAAGCAACAATAAAGAGGGTTTTTTTCATAATAAAGTCTACTTATTTAATGATAACGATATTCAATAACTTCAGCATTATTTTTGCTTGCAAAATGCAAAGCTAATCCGGCAATAGCAAAAGCGCTCAATCCGACTGCACCGTAGATTAATTTCTTTTTATGCTGTTCAAGGAGACCAATCGGTTTTGAAGGCGATGGAGGACGCACATAGGGAAAAGCGGTAGTGGTATAGTCAATTTGAGTATCAGATAATGCGCGCGGGCGAAATGGAGGATGCACATCCATTAACTCATCCAGCAAATCGCGGTAACTGGTGTTTGCTATACTTAATGATCTTAGTGCACGCAATGGCGGTCGAGTATTTAATCTGGTTACCTCATTTGGCGCTGGCGGTTGTTCCATGCTGATAAGCATTGATGGGAGTGAGATGAGAAAAATGAGCGTGACTAAAGATTTTTGCATAACGATATCCTGCCTTAGTTGTTTAGACTGTTTTTTGATTATAACGGTCAAAAGGCCTTTGTAAAGTACATTTCTTTATAATAGCGCATTTCTTCTATCGCCGCATGGGCATCATCCATTGCACTTATAATTTTTACCGCTTGATGGGTGGTATCATTACTCCACAGTTCTACCAGTTCCCTTAGCACAAAAGTGCCAAGCGCTTTGGTTGAAAGATGCGCTGTAAGTTTCGGCATTAATAGCCGGATGGTGCGGCAATCCCTGCCAAACCAGATGCCTCCAAACATCGGCGATTGTTTTGGTTGAGTATATGGTTTGATAAATGCAAGAATTTGAGCTTCTGCATCTGCAAGTGAGATTGTTGATGCGCGAATTTTTTCCAACAATCCTGAATCAGAATACTTTTGTTTAAAATAATCATCCATTGATTCAAGAACTGCGTCAGATTGATAAATAATAATCGAGGGCCCTTCGGCTAAGATATTGAGTTGCCAATCGGTGATTATTGCCGCGATTTCTACCAACGCAGCTTGTTCGGGATTATTGCTAGTTACTTGGCACCCCAAGAAAACAAGATTTGGCTTTTTTGAAGCACTAGCATTTTGCGTGCAAAACGGGTTACAGATTAATAGTAAGGGAATAACGCGTTTCATAACGTATCCTTTTTGTAGGAGGTAAATAATGAAGCTCATAAGTATGATATTGATTATTGCCATGCCATTTCTAGCGAATGCTGAAAATATAACGATTCGTTGGGCACAAAAAACTGATCTTGCGGCAATTTGTGCTTTTGATAGAGCAGTAACGTATGAGTATTTTAAACCACTCTATCAGCAGCATTACGCTCACTTTGAGCTGGGCAAAAACCCCGATCCATTTTTAGAAAAAGAGTTGGCAGCAGACGAGCATGACTTTAAGCAATTTTTGGAAGCTGACAATGATCGCCTCTTTATTGCCGTTGATAATGATCATATTGTCGGCCTCCTGGTATGCCATTCAGAAGGCAAAGTTCTTGAACTTGATCTTTTACTTATCGCTCAAGACTCTCGCAAAAAGGGTATTGGAAAAAAGCTGATTCAAGCAATGCTCGCTGCAAATTTGGATGCAACACAATGCATCGTGTATCCAATTCGCGGCAATCAAGATGCGATCATATTTTATGAAAAATTAGGATTCGTGAATCAGGGTATTCCAGCAATTGATAAGAAGAACATTTATGGCATTGCCTATGCTGATATGTATTGGCAGTATGAGCTTGGCCTTAAGAAGCCAGAGTCACGCGCCTCCTCATGATATAATGCATTTGTTAGATTCAGTTTTTCGAGGAAGATTGGTCTTTTGAGTAAGATTAGCCTTATACGCAAGCAACATATTTTCAATAGTTCTCAAATCTTCGATTTTTTGCTGATTTTTTTCTTGCGTCGCTTTTTCCTTGCATCTTTTTAAGACATCTTCGGCTGTTTCGCTGTTGATTGTATCTAATGATAAATCAACACCTCTTTCAAAAAGAAATTCTGCAAGCACTGTATCAGGGCGACAGATTGCTACCATCAAAGGAGTTGCTCCCAAAGTTCCGTGCTGAGGATAGCATCCGGCATTATAGAGCATTTTAAGATGAGCAATTCTTACTTTTGAACTTAACGTACCATCGTCTAAATAATGCCAAAATATATCTTCGCCCGCCTTTCTGTTTTCCTTGAGTAACTTTTCATCATTACCCTCTAAGTTAAGCCGTCTTACCAGATCTCTGCCAGCAGATACCGTACACAACGCAACTGATGCATCAATAGCAGGGTAATTGGCTCTTGTATTGAGATGATGCCATCTTTTATTTGCAACTGGCACCAGATGGGCAATAATCCAACCCGTTGCATCATCATCATACATAAATTTTGCATAGGCTTTGCAGGTAAAGAATAATGAACGCATATCCCGAACAGCCATTTGCAAAGTTCCATTTTCTGTTCGAAAATGATCATCGGCTATTTTAATTAACAATTCTAGTTTTGCTCTATCAGGAATTCCCGCCAATGTGGGTGAAGTAATTTCTTTCGGCACCGGCACTGCAGGCGCCGGTGGTTTTTCCATTCCTGAGATACTAAAACTGATCAGCAATGATACTGCATACATTTTATACATCGCTATTCCTTTTTTATTGTAAAGCAATTATATAAATATTTTTTATTTCTTTAACCGCATCGGAACTATAGTGCCCAAATCAGATTCAAAGCCAAACCTTTCATAAAAGCCAACTTTATCTTTCAAGCATTCCAGCTCAATTAATGAAATTGTGCTCAATTTTGGATGTGCCAACATTTTCTCTACTAGTAGCCTTCCTAATCCTTTGCCTTGATATTCTGCATCTACCATAACATCGTGAATTCCTGCAAACCATACATAATCCGTTATCGCACGAATAAAACCAACCACTTTTTGATTGCTTGCATCAATGAGCGCGAAATAGAGAGAGTTTTCTAAAAGCGTATCAAGATTTTCACGCGTGCGATCGATTGCCCACCATTGTTTGTTGCACAATTGTAGCAACTGCTCAGTTTGCGCGCCCGTAAGTGCATTAACGATGATATATGTTTGATCGCCAATCGTAACTTCTTGCATGATATGCGTGGTTTGGCCTGCGACATATAAGCTTCTGCCAATTCCCTGCGCATAAGACGCACGTTGTTCTTTGCGAATCAATCGAATTGCAGCGCACACCTCTTCAAAAAGTTCAGCTTCTTTTTCTTCCAGATCGGTATAACACTGTTCAATAAGTTCATCTTGGGCGTAACATTTGTCAATAAGTTCATCGGTGGCTTTTGCAATTTTGAACCAGCTATCCATGTTAACTCGATTTTTGTCGATATCACGATGGCAGGTTAATGATATTTCAATTTTATCAGTGTTATAGAGTTGCTCATCGGTTGGTTTATCCAAACCAGTATTACTTTTTAAAGAAAAAAGTGTAGCGGTAAATAGTAATATGCGAGTGCATTTGTTCATGAGTGTTCCTATTAGGTTCATTTGGACAATCGCTTATGATTATAGTCAGGAGTGTATTTTGCTAAATTATTGGTAAAGCGATTTCTAATTAATGTTATAAAGGCTGTTGCAGAAATGCGTGTGTTATTTTTAATCTGCTCTTCTGTTTCAATCCAATTACTATCAATACCCGCTTGTTTCATGTATGAAGCAAAGGTAAAATCAAGACGAGCAAGCCGTGATGCACGTTCTTCCCAGGTACTTTTAAAATTTTGCAAGAAAACATCTTTTTGAGAGCATGTATTGCCAATATCAAGGATAGCGGATTCCCCAAGGGAATAATGCATGGCCTTAAGACCGGCCACTAAAACTCGTTTATCATCCCAAACTTTTTTTTGGTCAGGCAATGTAGGTAGCTCCATCGCCAGCATCATAGAAGATGTTGTTGAACATAAAACGATAAGTGTGAATTTTAAAATATTCATTTTTTTGCCTTTTCTTTTATTCTTGTTCCAAAATATCAAATGCTTTATGCGCTGCTTCATAAAGCTATCTATTTCTCTTCAGAAAACGTCGGAATAGGTCGTGGAACCATAGGCCATGCATAATCAAAATGCGGATTATGGGTATTGCCAAGCCGATCAAATTTTTTAACATCATAGATTAATCTTGCCAGAGTTCTATAACCACTCGTTTTTGCAATATCTGCGCGATGAGCGGCATAGGCATCTATTAAATATACTGTTAAAAGCTTAAGCCGCATCGTGTTTGCTTCATTTGCTTGTTGCGCCATCGCATCAAAAAAATTATGTTTCTTCTCATCAAGCTTAGAAAAATCAAATGCTTGTGGATAAAATACTGTTGCAACTTTATCCATAACAAGATACGTATGATTAGCAATTGTTTTAGGATTTATACGCGCTCCTTGAAACCCATCGCAATGAATACCCGGAGTTGTTTGTGTTTGGCTCGCTTCTACCCAGGATTGATTGACCGTAATATAGGCATAATATTGCAATAATTGCTCTTCATTCAACATAGCATGTTCATGGTTGATTATTTGCTGTATTAAACTTCCAAATTGCTTAAGTTCGCTGGGAAGACGGTATTGATTTGATCCAGCCATCTTGATCGGCATATCTAAAACACGAATATTTGATGATTTTGAGAATTTTCTTGGATGCTTAACGTCAAAAAGTTCTACGGGTTCGCGAGGAGTTGCAAATCTTTGAGGATCCCAAAGAGAATGGATTGACTGTGCAACAGGTGATAAGCGAGAAAATTTCTCCGATAATCGAGGGCGAGGAGCCAATGATATATATTCTTGATTAGAAAGCTTTGGAATATGGAATGTTATTCCTCCATATTTTACAACGTCTGCAACTTGAGATCGACCAACATTAGGCTTTGCGCTCATAAAGCGCGCAGGTATTAAGCCTGAAGCCATGCAGCCAATCGAGCTGCAATTGATAAGTAAAATACAGCCTAAGGATAATGTATTTTTGTATAACATGGTTTCCTTGCTATTTATTCTTGTTCCAAAATATCAAATGCTTTATGCGCCGCTACATACAACCCGTTAGTGGTATCACCCGGCTTGAGAATTAAATGGGCTTCATCTCGCTTGATCCATTTATGGGCAATGGCTTTTCCTTCTTCAAGCTTAAATTCCCCTTCAGCTTCAATCAGATATACCATATCTTTTACTACTATTTGCTCATAAGGCCAGTAAAATTCGTGAAGTTTAGTGACGATCTGCGTCAATTGCAAATTGCCCTCTTCAAGCAATTCCCGTTTGATACATGCCTCAATAGTTTCCCCCGCCTCTTGATGTCCGCCTAAGAATTCCCAACACAAAGGAAATAATTTGCGAGAGGCCGAACGCTGTTGAATTAAGATGGTTTTATCTTTTTTATTGGCAACAATAAAGTCGATTACTACTTTATGATTGCTGTTTTCTGCTGAATGAGATTGTAATTCTTCTTTTTGCTCGACTTTTGGCGGTAGTTGCGTATGTGCATCCATATCTATTGCTTCTTGGCTTCTTCAACCAATCGTTGCTTTACGATACTTAAATCCAGCTTATTGCTAAAATTTTGCACACTTGAGCCTTCATCAAAGCGATCTCTCTCAATAATGTTCCCATTTTTATCGTAAAATAGAATGAAGTTTCCAGGCACTCCCTTATACACAGTTCCAACCGTCCCGTCCAATCTCTTAAGTGAAATTGCATGTGCAGCCCAATATTTAATCTCATATTCGGTTGGCTGAGGTTTTGGTGCCTTTTGATCCAACTTACGTTCAATAATTGGGAAGTAAAATTTATGCGCAATTGTTTTTAACGGTCTTCCATCAAAGGTATAAAAGGTGACTAACTTTGATCCGGTGGGAATTCCACCAGTGGTTCCCGTTGCCCCTTCATAGACAAAATAGGACGAATCTTGCACAACTGAATCATCGGGCTTGTCTTCCATAGCATGTAGCACAATGCTGGCGCTCAAAAGAGTAAATGAGAGCAAAAATTTATTCATAAGAACTCCTTAAGGGTTAAATGTCTAAATATGCTGTTGATTATAAAGCAGTTCTAGCCTAATATAAAGATAGTTATTGTTTTTTAGTCTCCCCTATTGGGTAAATCCCGGAGGCGCTATGAAAGTTCTTATTTCTATCCTTTAATTTCACTGATTAAGCTTTTATTGCTTATCAGTTTCTATTTTTAAACTTATTCGAGGATTGCCTCGAGAACTTTTATTGGAAAGAAAAACAATGATTTTTGATCTACCCCATAATTCGAATACTTTTATCACCCATGATGCTTTTAATAATCCCATCCGCTTAGAATGGGAACGTATTGAAGGCCAATCGCCGCGGCTTAATGAAGCCCTCAAATCAGTTAATAGTTTGCTTATTCAAGCCTATACCCAACAAGAACTCAACTTTACGCGCAAACATCCGGAAGCAATTGCCGATGAGTATTTTTTAAAACCTTTGGCGCCTTATTTGGAACAAGGCTCAGAACAGGTTGATTGGCTCACCATCGAGCACGAGATTCATGCCATTTTCACGAACTTTTTTCACCAATACCGATTTCGCTCAATTCAGCGAACCAGGATCGGTGCAGTATCTGATCATGGCTTTTGATCAAAAATCGGGCAAATTATTGGGGTTCATTCAATTTTTGACGGGATCTGCATTTGGCAGCGATGGTATTAAAGCAGGCATGCTTGCAGTGGTGCCTGAAGTGCAAGATTGTGGATTGCATAAAATTCTGATGAGCTCAATTTTTAAGTTGATGCCAAAAGTGCAACGAATTTTTGTGCACACCCGAGTCACTAATGAGTATGAGTTAGATCTGTATTATTCATGGGGATTTTCTCATGCTAAAGATGGCTCTTGGGTGAATTCAGAATATTTGATTGCAAAATCTGATATTTTGCAAAAAGCAGCTGACCAGCTTATTGTGTAACAAAGAAAAAAAGCAGCCTCACTTTTTGAGTGAGGCTGCTTTAACAGTAATCAACGATCAAAAATATTTATAAAAAAGTGATTCAGGCATAATTTTAATAAGCCAAGCAATGACACGCCATCGCTTGGTGACATAGGCATGCTTTCTTTGATGTTGAATTGCATCAGCAATTTGAACCGCAACTTCTTGTGGGGTTGCACGCCAAAAATCTGAAGGCTCTTGTTCAGCACAAGACCCGCGCATTGCCGTCCAAACAGTGCCCGGTTCGATGGTGGTAACGGCGACCGGCTTATTTAGTTTCATAAATCTACCGCGCAAGCCATGCAAATAATTGGAAACGTATGCCTTTGAAGCGCTATACGTTGGCGCGGCACTTGAACCACGCAGTGCAATAATGCTTGATATGCCAACTAAATGGCCATGCCCTTGTTGAATAAAATAGTCAGTGGTTGCGCTTGCCATTGCCGTGAAACCCAAGACGTTAATATCGATGATCTCTTTTTGTTTTTCCCACGCTAAATCACAATTGCCAACCGCAGCATTAATAATGATTATATCCATGCCACCCATTTCTTGAATTAGTTCGTGTAATTGTTTTTGCGCTTCTTCAGGCTTGGCAATATCCATTTGCTTTATGAATGATGCTGCTGGAATCTCTTGAGAATTTTTTTCCAGAAGATGCATTCGCCGGCCAGTTAATCCAACAATGGCGCCTCTTTTTGCAAGTTCTTTAGCCAGTGCTTCTCCAATTCCTGCAGATGCACCAATGACCACCACTTTTTTATTGGTAAGATCAATGCGCGTTTTACGATTGCTGAAGAAAAATAAATACACAATACAGCTGCACATGATGAGTGGGATAAAAATGGTTTTTTCCATGCATGTGGCTCTCAATCCGCGTATTTATTCTGGATATTTTGGTTGATTTTCTGCTTTTGTTACAAGCAAAAAGCGATCGGTATCCCAATAGTTCATAACCCGTTTGATGCTTTCATAATTCTCTAATCGAGGCCCATTATGTATCCTACCAAGTCTCATAAAAGTCGGAAAAAGAAATTGCCGCTCAACCTCTATGCCCTCAGTCTCCTGCAAGCTCATTTTAATATCTTGTACGGTCGATTGATCATGAATAGAAACATTTATAGTGTTATTATTGATTGTTTTTACCTGAATCTCTTTTTGAGATGTAACCCATTGTTTAAAATCTTCTTCATTTTTCCAGGTCGGCATTGCAACTACATAAACATTTGCGAGTAAAAGTTTGGCAACAGCAATCAAGCTTGTTTTATTCATATTACTTGCCTCTAGCAAGCACTGCAGTCTGCACTTTCTTAATAAAATAGTCTTCGTCTAAAATAGCTTCTTTAGGATTAACCGCCACAATGATGCCCTTATTAAGCAAATCTTGCGTATCTTGCAAAGCTCCGTCAAAAGAAACCGGGCAGATAATTGGTTTATCCGGATCATTGGCATTATCATCAAAGAAAATATGGATATCCGCCACATCACTGAGTTCAACAGGAAAAAGCTTGCCCCCCACAGCTTGGAATCCTTTCGATTTCCAATAGGCATAATCATCGCGAATGGCATAATTGAGCAATTGAGGATTCTTAAAAAATTCAAGCGTTTGCCCTATTGGCGCCAAAGAAAGATCGCACCCTTTAAACTCCCCGATGCCGGCAAATTGGAGCTCTGCTTGTGCTTGAATCGCAGGAACTACTTCCGGCAGATCGGTGCCAAAAGTACGCAAATAAATTGCGTATCGATTAGAGTAATGGGTATTCAGCCAATTGATTACTTTAAAAAATGAAGGGAAAATCACCATTTCTTGCGAGCTCAACAACCGTATCATTTGTGCTTTATCACTTTGATATTGAGTGAGCAACTCTGGAAAGGCTTTTAAATATTCTGCGAATCCTTTAAGAAGTTCTGTTCTCATTTTTTTAAATTGTTCGCTCGCGCGAGATAAGTGTGGATTTTCGAAGGCTAGTTTTTCGGTTATAAACGAATAATAAGATTGAGTACCAAGCCCATCCCACTTTTCAAACGTAAACTCTGCTAAGATTCCATTAACGGTTTCTTCTAAGCCTTTGCCTTGCACGGCATCCATGGCTATGATGGTTTTATTCACATCAAAATGGAGATAGAACTTTTTTTCGTTGAAAGCATGTGCCTTAAACAGTATTGAAGAAAGAAAAGTAATTAAGAAAAGTTTTTTATATTTCATATTATTTTTAGCGTCCTCGAGCAAGCGCTGCGGCGTAGTTAAATTGATAAAAGTAATCCTGCCATTGCTCATCGGTAGATTGATACTCATTATTGCCCATAAAATAATCTACCAATGCCATACGTGCAATACGTAATTCTTTCAATCGATGGCCATGATTTTTTGGATCTTCTATGGTTAAATCGAGTAATTCCAGAGCTCTTTCAAATGCCGCCTTACTTTCTGGCGTATCACCGTTATTCCTATATCGGATAGCGCGGTCAACATCAGTGCCAACATTGGCAAGCTGTTCAAAAAGAGTGAATTTGAACCAGCGCTCAAGGGTAAGATCGACATGAACCAAGGCTTTCTTTTCCACTAATTAGCACGTATAATGTTGCATAATACGACTTCAAATTTTATTTTGGACTTCGGAAGTATATCGAATCCAATTTTCGGCCAATTCGGTCTATATCTTAACCCTAAATCGCCCACTATAGCAACTATTTCTCTCCGTTCACCCACAGTCATTTGACAAACCTCCTCATTAAATCCTTCAAGAGTATGTTGTTTGCCGAAAACATATGAGAACACACCCCCTCTTTCTTCATCACTACTAAGTTGTTGCTCAATTTTTCCATTTTCATCTAAAAGGTATGCGTTAAGTTGTAATTCTAACTTATCACCTTTTTGTGGCGTGCTTCTGAAAAACTGATTTTTTTCTAAATCATGCAATTCCATTATTTACTCCTAAATATTAAAATAATATTTAAGTTTATCATTTAAAAAATATTCGGGTACTAATAATGAAATTACTCAATAATTAAGCGATAGTTCTCTTCAACTTGATCCCAGTTGATCACGTTCCACCAGGCATTAATATAATCCGGGCGGCGATTCTGGTATTTAAGGTAATAGGCATGTTCCCAAACATCAAGACCAAAGATTGGTTGCAAATCTGCCATCAGGGTTGCATCTTGGTTTGGCGTTGAAACGCCCTGAAGCTGCCCATTCTTATCAATAGCAAGCCATGCCCAGCCACTGCCAAATACTTTTTTTGCGACAGTATTAAAATCATTTTGAAAGTATTCAAATGATCCATACTTCTTTTTGATCTCTTCGGCTATTTTGCCTTTAGGTTGCCCACCACCATTGGGTTTCATGAGTGTCCAAAAGAGTGAATGGTTAAAATGGCCGCCGGCATTATTGCGCACTGCAGTTTGGATATCTTCTGGTAATGAGGCATACGATTTAATGAGCTCTTCTAATGTTTTTTGTTGCAAATGCGGATGATTCTTTAATGCCGCATTCAGATTATCCACGTATGCTTGATGATGCTTGGTATAATGGATCTCCATCGTTTGTGCATCAATGTAGGGTTCCAGCGCATCAAAATTATAGGGTAGTTTTGGTAGTGTAAACATAAGGTCCTCTTTATAAGTGCTCGCACCCTTCGACACGCTCAGGGCGAGCGGATTTAAATTTTACCGCTCGTGGTGACCCTTCGTCCTCACTCAGGACTAAAGGCCCAGCCGGGCCGCCGAAGCCTCGGCGTAGGCTGGCTCGAACCATACGCGCGGTCTAAGTATTAATTAAATATATCTCTTCATCAACGCGCGCCATTTGCAACTGTTCGCGCGCAATTTTTTCTTGAAAAAACGGATGTTTTTTCTGCAATGCAATCGTAGATTGCAAATGGGTAACATCAGCTTTTAAGTTTAACACCTGACGATCAAGAGTATCAATTTCTCGTTTCATATGCATAAGAGCAGTGATACCATTTGCGCCAAATAGATAAAATCCGGCAAAAATAATAATTTCAGCGCACAAAAAAATTCGTGCGACATGCTGTTTGGCTAATTTCATGAGTACCTCGAGTTTTATGGTTTACTCAATTGTGGTATAGAATCGCATAAAAAATCAAATACTTCACATTTATTTATAAATCTGACTATCCTCACTACCAATATAAAATAAGTAAATCAAAACTAAAAACCGGATTTTATTATGAAGCAACCAACGAAACTTGTCCTCTATAAGGCAATTATAACTGTTGTAGCGTGGAGCTTTTCATCATTTCTTCTTAATGCGTCTTCATCAATAGATAGAGCTATTTCTGAGCAAAAGATCTATCATATTCGTACGCACGATATTAATACAGCACTGGAACAAAGTAATGATGGTTATTTCATCAGCGACCCCGGCACTTATATTATAGATGAAAATATTATGTGCGGTTTCAAAAACTCTAATAGTTTTGCTATAACGATTGGCACATCTGATGTTATAATACATGGGCATGGCAATACACTCTCACAATCCGATACAAACATCAAACATATCATTGGCATTCAAATCAAAGAAGGTTTTCACAATATTCAAATTCATGATATTACTTTCAATCAACTGTCAGGCGGTGCGATTTGGTTTCACGAGGGCAGTTCCGATCTTTTGACAAAGGGAATAAGAACAATTAATTGCGGATACAATGGCGCCACCCTATTTGATACAAAAAGAATAGGATCCAAAACGCCACATGCCATGACGCATGGAATTCTTTTTGAAGGAAATATTGAAAAACCAATCCGAAATGCTCAAATTATCCAATGCACGTTTACCGAGAGCGGAATTTCAAAAAATAATTCCTCCCTCTTTGAATCAGCATGCAGTCCACTTCAAATATATCAAGCTTCTGATGTTATAGTAAAAGGATGCGCGATCGACGGATGCGTGGGGAAGGACGCTGCATGGGGAATGACATTGGTTGGAATATCCAATATCAATATTTCAGATACTGTCATTACTGACATATTCTCAAGCGATAATGCACAAGGAATATATAAATACGATATTGAGGGGGAGAGCACTGGCATTATCACAACGGCCATTTTCTCCGGAATCCATACAAACCATTTTCGTACAATGCTCGAAACTCATGGAAGAATTAATAGCTCATTAGCGCTAGAGGATGTGCAATACCCAATGAAAGTGTGTCACATTAAAGGAATTATTCCCAAGCGCACAGAAAATGGGCTGTTATTGTTTGAAGAGCATACATGGAAAGAATTTAGAACACTTCATCGATTGGTGTGTCATAATTCTAATCATGTATCCAAAACCTCCGCTATTTATGCCCAATGGGTTGAGCTCTTCTGTGAACGCGTATTAGGCATTAAAGTAAAGGTAACGGGCGGATTTGCCAATTTATATCTAACCGGAGAAGTACCTCTTCCTGCACATCGCGATACCGATGATCAATGGATATTTGGATTGAGTTTTGGTGAATCACGCACTCTCGATTTTGTTGCCGATAATAATAAGGATAATATCACTTCTTTTGAATTAGAAGACGGCGATATTTTCATCTTCTCTCCCACGCTCAATGAAACGCATCAACATCGCATACTTCCACAGCCCGAAAGGAAAGGTCGCAGAATTAACCTCACGTATTTCTTAAATGTCTTACCGGGGCAAGATTGCGATAAATTATTGCAGCACCCATCCTTATGCTCTGTTCAAATTCCTAGGTTTGAAGAAGCTCAGGAACGATACGAGAAAATGAAAAATGAGGAAAGCAAGCGCATTATTTTACAAGACGAGTTCGGTAATTATTATTTAGAAAATATCGGATAAAATCAAGGGGGCGCCGCCATTACGCGAAACGCCCCGAGTTGTAGATATCTAAGTTAGTGTTTATATATAAATATTCATATTATCGTTGGTAGGATCTATAATTCCATTATTGTCAGTAGTAGCAGGTAAGCTACCAACTTGCCAATTTCTAATTGGAGTCCACGCTGATACTGGACCGCCAGCATTATTGTAGTTGCCATTTACTGTTGTCCCATTTCGTTCAGCATAATTACCACTAATAACACTATTTTTTGCTACGGTTGTGTCAAAGATTGCAGCACCAGAGCAATTAGTTATTACATTATTTTTGATTGTGCAATTAGCAGCAGCAGAAAATAAATTCTGATCGAGAACAATTCCATAGGCCGCTGGACTTAGTTTAGCTGGTACACTTAAATCAAGAACTCGATTTACTGTACATCCCACCACTTGATTCCTTACATCTCTAATATCGAAACCAGCTGCAAATACACCATTGCTTCCCGTTATATTGATTTCTTCCGCAATACAATCGGTAAAAACAGCGTCGGTATTAGATGAAAAAGGTAATATATTATTAACAGCCGTGTCAAACCCTTGCGCATATCCAATCGGTGTAGAAATATTTCCAGCAAAACAGCGTAGGAACTTTGTGTTACTAGTAAGGAACCATGTGCGATATCCAGAGGTACTGCAATATGGCGCATTGGCAGGAATTTGTCCGCCATCATTAGTAACATCTTGAACAATGCAATCTTCCATTAAAAGATTATCGGTAAGAAGAATGACTGCTCCTACAGATTGATTACCATTATTTCCAACAAGATTCAATGGAGATGGAGTTTGAGTTTTTTCAGAAATTCCCGAGAAATTGCAGCGACGGTAAACGATATTATTTCCTCCGCATTTTGTTCCTTCAGCACCAGTACCGCTCGTCGTAGGCGTACTGAAAAATAAGATTTCCGGAGCATAATATGTAGTCAGATCACTTACAACGATATTTTCTTTCAGTACATCATTCCCAAATGCTATATATGTGCCTTTAACCAAGTTATATGATTTACCACCTTGAAAAACCGAATCGGATATAGAAATTGAATGAGATGGTGTATTTTGGCCACTTTGGATAGATATACCAAATGAAAATTCTTCAGCGTAGTAATTATTTACGATAACATTCTTCACTACCACATGCGTTGACGAGGATATCATAATAGCAGTTACTCTTCCTACTGGGATAGAAAAACCATTTGGATCGCGTGCTACCATTGGAACTGCAACGAGACTGACCGACGTTCCTGCTGGGATATTAGCGGTTGCTCCCGTTACGTTCTGTAACACATTACCACTAATACCAGTATAAGTAAGTGTTTGAGCTGGGACAGTATTCACCCGAATCACTCCAGAAGTTGTCGGAAAGCCAGTTGTTGAGGTAACGGTAAGTGAACTAATAGGTAGATTTGCAGTAACTGTGGTAGTTACAGAAGCAATATTAGGAACAGTTTGTGACGGAATAACAGAATATGTTACGCTGGTTACCTCTGTACTAGAAGCTACAGACCCGGTTCCTCCAGAAACCCCTGTAAATGATGTTGAAGTCACACCAGTATATGTTAATGTTTGTGGGCCAGTGTTACTATTAACAACTAATGTTCCGGTAGTAGGAAAGCCAGCAGTTGATAATACATTAAACGTAGCTGTCGGTAATACTTGCGTTCCAACTGAAAGCGTTCCGTTCGCAGGTGCTTGGGTTACTGTTGCGATATTTGCCCCAGAAACTGAAATAACTTCTCCTGCAACTACTGGCAACAATGGCGGTGCAGTTAATGTCAAGGTATTTCCTAAAATTGAGCCAAAGAATGACACAGGTATTTCTCCAAGGACTCCGGTGTCACAAATTTCACAATTTTGAATAGTAACACCACTGATAGTCGGAGTTGGATCTCCTCCAGGGACTCCACCGTGCAGGAATATAGCGGCTGCAAAGAGGCCTGCAGTCGCGCCTGGATTAGCTGGATCATTAGATAGTAAGATCATACCGTTATAGCAGCATCTGTTTATTTTCATTCCACTAATATTCACACATGAGGAACCACTATCAAGCAAAATAGCCCCTCCGGATCCTTGGGAGATCGTAAAATTTTGAATGTTTACATCACTTGCATTTCCAGTAACAAAAATAGGAAAACATGCTGATTTTGTTGGATCTGTTTGCTTAAGCGTAAAACCTTGACCCTCAATAGTTACATTACTCGTATTAGTAACGGTTATGCCATAAGTATTATTGCCACTAGGCACCCAATTTACATCTCCACAAAGCGTATAAAGGCCAGGTTGCGAAATTATATATCCCCCTGGTTTATTAATATCTGCGCTACTAATTGGAATTGCTGAATTGCATAATTTCGCATCGATCGAGCATACCTTCTGCAAAATGCATTTCTCAGTTTTTCCTCTTGTCTCAACTTCATCTGCGTTCGCATTTGAAACCAGTATGCTCATAAGTGAGACAATACATAATCTTGTTATAGAAATCATATTCTACAACTCCTTTTATTAAAAATGGTTAAAAAACATCTAATTTGATCATAGAAGAAAAAAAAAAAAACGAATCAACAGTTTCTAAAAAAAATTTATAAAAAATTCTGAAACGGTGAACAATTTTGATTTTTAGAGATCTACTTAAAAAATTCCATACACTTCTGCCACTTAATGGGATAACGGATCAAATACTTCACATTTATTTATAAATCTGATTATCCTCACATCAAACATAAAGGGATAGATATGAAGAAATTATTAATACTTATGGTAGTGGCAAATCTTCTGGTTGCCGAAGATAAAGAAAAAAAAGATCTTCCACAAAATTTTGATGAAATAGTCTATAACTGGTCACGAACCTTCGCCGAAGTATTTCAACTGGCTAATCAAAAACATTATAAAATCTGTAATGCCGAACAGTGCATGACCAAATCACTCGATACCTTTTTAAGCTGTATCGATCCACACTCTAACTTGCTCGACCCAAAAACTTATAAAAATATGATGGAGGCAACCAGCGGAGAATTTTTTGGTATCGGCGTAGTAATTGATAACACCCGTAATTCTAAAGATAAGCAGTTAACTATTATTGATACGGTGCCGGATGGCCCAGCCGATAAAGCCGGATTAAAGCCATTTGATAAAATTGTAGAGATCGAAGGCAAAGCGCTGGAAGGAATGTCTACCGATGAAGTAACAGCAATGCTCAAAGGCGAACGTAACACCAAAGTGCATGTTAAAGTAATGCGTGAAAATGCGCCCGAAATTTTATCCTTTGATATCACGCGCGATGTGATTAAAGAGCAAAACTCTCTTTGCTTCTATTTAGAAGATCAAAATATTTATTATCTTTCACTCAACATGTTTACCGATACGTCTGCGCGGCAAATTGAACAATTACTCACGCGCGCTCATGAAAAAGAGTATAAAGGCCTGATTCTTGATTTGCGCAACAATTCAGGCGGGCTGCTCAATGCTGCTATTGATATCGCTGGCCTTTTTCTTGATAAAGGGAGCTTAGTGGTAACCACCAAAGATAAGCATGGAAAAGTAACTGAAGAATACCGCACCACACGAAACCCCATTGCCACCAATATCCCCATCTTTATTTTGATAAACAATTATACCGCATCGGCAGCAGAGATTCTTGCGGGTGCTTTAAAAATTCACGCGGACCAGTCTCCCGTTCGCCCCGACCCTTCGACTAAGCTCAGGGTGAATTCCGCTCGTCCTGAGGAGGCTCGAAGAGCCGTCTCGAAGGATAAAAAGAATAATCCTATGGTCTTCTTAGTAGGAACTAAGACCTTTGGCAAAGGATCGGTGCAAGAAGTGATTCCTATCAGCAACAATTGTGCGATCAAAATCACTACGTCACTCTACTTCTTGCCCAATGATACTTCAATCCAAGCAGAAGGCATTACGCCTGATTTTGAAATTGAACGCTGCATGCCACCCAGCGAGCAATCGCAATGGCTTGCAAAATTTTATGGCAGAGAACAAGCATTGCCTAATCATATAAAGTTAACTGACAAGAAAGAAGAAGATAATCCTTCGACAGGCTCAGGACGATCGGGGGCCGATAAAATAAAAAACTGGACCGAGCGCGCAAAAGCAACCCTGCTTGCAGATAATCAGTTTAGAGAAACAATCACACTCATCAATCTTCTTTCAACCGCACAAAAACGATGCAACAATCTTGATCTGACCACGCGCTTAAACGCCGTAGAATTTATTAACGGCATTTTTGTATCAAATAAGAAGCTTAATTTAGTAGAAGTTAAGATTGCTAAAAATGATAACTAAATGGAGAAATCATGATAAAAAATAGATTACTCTTAATACCCTTGTTTATGTCTATTTTATTTTCTTATCCATTATTGAGTAGCATGAACCCTGCAAAAACCATCTTGCAGAGCTCCGCATCTCCTTTACAATCTCGCTGGAGACTTTATATCAGCCGCCCTGACGATCAAGAAGAAGCTGACAAGCTTATAAAAGATGCAGAAAACACTTTGAAGGGCCATATCTTTAGCATGGCCATTAATGGTGAAATCTCTTTCCATCTAAAAGGCGCCGAAGAAACTTTATTAAAAAAAATAGAAGGCAGATATTGGTCTAATAAAAGCAGATTAGAAAAAATAAGAATGGCCAATTAATAATTCAAAGAAGTTTCTTGGGATTATCCATTATCCCGTCGGCTTAATTTTTACTCAACCGTAACTGATTTTGCTAAGTTGCGCGGTTTAGCATCGGGCAACCCAGTTCTTTGGCCAAAGGATAACATGATTTTTCTTACATAAGATTTTTTTTAATGTACAATTTACTTGTCTGTTTACTTATTGTTTTCCTCAAGAGTTTTATTAATGAAACATTTTTTTTCATTCATAATATCAATCGCGACTCTTCTTGGTTCTTCTACATTGACATTCCCTATTTATGAATGGGCAATTATTGGGGCCGGTCCCGGAGGCATAACGGCACTTGGAGTTCTGCTCAATTTAAATATAAATCCTCAAACTATTATATGGATTGATCGTGAATTTAATTTGGGAAGAATGGGCAAATACTATCGAAATGTTCCGGGTAATTTGCAAACGAAGCGGCTAACTTCTTATATCAACGAATGTGAGACATTTCAAAAATTTAAATCACAAACCCGAGATGCGCTTTTTACCTATGATCCAGAATTGTTTCAACCTCTATATATCATGATTGAGCCGCTTATCGACGCTACTCATTATTTAAGATCCCAAACTTATTCTTTGCAGGATAGCGTAATTTCAGTTACTCGAGATAATAACTATTGGATTTTAGAAGGGGAAAATAACACCATCTATGCTCATAAAGTAATTTTAGCTATTGGAAGTCATCCCAAAAAGCATTATTACCCGTTAGTGGAAATTAATTCTGATGAGGCACTGGATAAAGAAAAACTATATTCGTTCGTTCTTCCTCAGGATTGCATCGCTGTCTTTGGGGGAATGCATTCAGCACTTTTAATTTTAAAAAATTTATCTGAATTAGGGGTAAAGAAAATAATCAATTTTTATGCAAGTCCGTATTTCTATGGAAAACCGGGAGCAGCTGGTTTAGAGGGAATTACCGCCGAATGGGCAAAAACGGTACTAGAAAATAATCCACCAGCAAATCTTATTCGAGTTCAAAATACGCAAGAAAACATTAATGAATATCTTCCCCTGTGCAATAAAGTAATTTATGCAATGGGATATGAAAGAAATCCCATTCTTGTTAATGGCAGCTCTACATATCAATTTGACGAAAGCACTGGAGTCATCGAACCTCATCTTTATGGAATCGGAATCGCATTTGCCCCAACTATGAAAATGGCAAATGGTAAAAGAGTAGAATTAAATGGATTCAATACTTATTTAAAATATGCACAAATACTAATCCCGAACTGGATTAAACAATAAGTAATTTTAATTGTATTTATTCAACCGTAACTGATTTTGCTAAATTGCGGGGTTTATCAATATGGCAACCCAGTTCTTTAGCAACTTGATAGACAAAAAATTGCATGATGCCCGTCATTGCCAGTGGCCCGAGCAATGGTTTAATTCGAGGGATCACGAACGCTTGATCAGCCAATGCTTGCATCTCATGCTGCCCTTCAATAACAAAGACAACCAGATGGCCATTGCGTGCTTTTACTTCTTGTGCGTTAGATAATAATTTTTGATAGATGAGTGGATCGGGATGAGAGAAGATAAATACGGGCATACTTGCATCAACCAAGGCAAGTGGCCCATGCTTTAATTCCCCAGCCGGATAACATTGCGCAAAGATATACGAAATCTCTTTAAGCTTAAGCGCTGCTTCTAAGCCAAAGGGATAGCTAATATGGCGACCCAGAAAAATTGCTTTTTTATACTGCGCATAAAATTTGCCTAAGCGTTGCGTGATATCCCGCTTATAATTTTCGATGCTGTTTTCCAGCACTTCAGCAACTACCAAAAGATCTTCTTCAGCAAGCGTCATTTGTTGAGCATTAATGATACCTTTTTCGAGTGCTACCCGATGCGCCAGCCAATAAAGCGCCGCAATTTGAGTAGAAAATGCTTTGGTTGAAGCAACAGCAATCTCTTGGCCTGCTTGCGTGAGCAAAAATCCATCCGCTTCGCGCACCATAGTGCTTGAGGGAACATTGGTAAGTGCAATCGTTGGCAGATCCATGCTATTTACTAATCTAAGCGCTTCTAATGTATCAGCTGTTTCTCCTGATTGAGAAATGAATATATACGCGCTATTTTTTTCCGCAAAAAACGATTGATATCTAAATTCTGATGCAAGGCAAACGCGCGTGGGCAACATGCAGATCTGCTCAAAAAAGAATTTGGCTATGCCCGCCGCATGCCAGGAAGTTCCGCATCCCACGAGTATAATTTTATCAAGCTGTTTTACTTGTTCTTTAGAAAGACCGATATGATCCCAAATGCGATTACTAATCGATCTTAAAAAGGCAACCGTGCCATAAATGGCATTTTTCTGATCGTAAATCTCTTTGAGCATATGATGCTCATGCCCTTGCTTTTCTTGATTATCCCAATCAAACTCAAGTTCTTGCACGCACAACGGTAATGCTTTTCCTTCAAAATCATACAGTTCAATCATATCTTTTTTTACGATAGCAAATGATTCATCAGGCACAAAAATTGCCTTTTTAGTCTTACCGGCAAATACCATGGGATCAGAAGCGATAAACATTTCATTATCTCCCACGCCAATGCATAAAGGCGAACGCTTGCGCACCAATACCATTTGATCCGGAAAATCTTGCAGAAGTATCACAAACGCATATGCCCCTTCAATTCGCTTTACCAAATCGGTAAGTGCTCCTTTAAAGGTTTGATGGGCAAACAATAATGATTCTAATAGATGGGCAACGACTTCCGTATCAGTCTGAGAATGGAAAATATGCCCCGCTTCTTGCAATGTGATACGCAAAGCATGGTGATTCTCTATGATGCCATTGTGCACCAAAGAGATGGTTTTTTGGCAATCAAATTGCGGATGAGCATTTTCTGGAGATGCAGCGCCATGAGTAGACCAGCGCGTATGGCCCATACCTAAATGACCATCAATGGGATGGTGATCTAATTGGCGAAGAAGATTAGGAAGCCTGCCGGGAGATTTGGCATATAAAAATCTATTATCTATCGGATTAAGACACGCGAATCCTGCTGAATCATATCCGCGATATTCAAGTTTACTCAGCCCTTCCATTACAAAAGTTCGGCTGTAATTTTTACCTATGTAGCCTACTATACCACACATAGCTATCTCCTCCGCGACCCCTTTAAACTAAAAACCCCCACTCGAAAGTGGGGGAATTTATTAACGTTTTACGAATTGGAATTTGCGTCGGGCCGCTTTTTGACCGTACTTCTTACGTTCTTTAACGCGAGAATCAACGGTTAAAAGATCATGTTGGCGCAAAGCCGGACGTAATCCTTCATCCACGGTTACCATAGCTCTTGCGATGCCAAGCTTAACTGCATCTGCTTGTGAGCAAAGTCCGCCACCAGCAACATTCGCTACGATATCAAATTGGGTTTCCAAAGGGATAACGCGAAATGGGGTTGATGCACGTAGACGAGTGATTTCTGTATCGAAATACTCTTTAAAATCTTTGCCATTCACTTCAATAGCGCCTTTGCCGGCACGAAGCCAAACACGTGCGACAGAAGATTTACGTCTACCAACGCCGTGCGCCAAAGGAGCAGCTGAGCGAACTTTAGTTTTAGGAGCCTTGGGAGCTTTAGCTGTAGTAGCAGCTGTGGTTTTAGCTTTGATCATAATTTTATGAATAACCTTACTTTTTTGCTGAAATATACATCGTTTCTAAGAATAGCGGGGATCGCTGAAAAGTCAATCGAGATTGCCTCCAAAAGACCACGGTCTCTCTAAGAATTTTAAAAATTGATTTAGGAAGCTATTTTTAAGGCCGTTCGTGGTGAGGAGCCTCACAGAATGAGGCGTCTCGAATCCATACGGCCGTTAATTTATATGATTTTTCACTTATTATTACATGGTTCGATAACGCTCGCTATCGCGAGCTACTCACCACGAACGGGATGGGGATCAAATCACCTATTCCCAATTCAATCTTTCCAATGCAGTGCGCCGCCAGCCGAAGCTTTAGCGCAGGCTGGAGCCGATGATCAGATTTGAACTGACGACCTACTGATTACGAATCAGTTGCTCTACCACTGAGCTACATCGGCGAAATTTATTGGAAAAATATACCAGATTTTAAGAAAACCGTAATAAAAACTTATTCTTGGGTAGTTTTTCCCTCTTCAAACGCCTCCTGGCACGCCAAGCAGCGGGTGGCATCCGGGTATAATTTAAGACGTTTTTCAGAGATGGGCAGCTCGCAATCCGCGCAAATGCCATAAGTGCCCTCTTCAATCATCTTAAGGGCTTTCACGATCCGGTTAAGCTCATCGATACGGGTATCCTGCAATGAACTGCGCAAACTTTCCATGGTAGAAGTAAGCGCTTGATCACCCGGATCTTGCACCTGATCATCAGAGAATCTTTCTGAAGTTGATTGGTATTGAACCAAATCTTGCTCAAGCTCAATTTTACGAGCTTGGAGCTCTTGTTGAATATGCCCAAAATCATTTTGGGTCTTTTTTGCTGCATTCACTGTCTCTTCCTTTTTTGCTTAAAGAAATCTTGTAAAAGCGTGCGAGAATCTTCCTCGCAAACGCCGCCTATAATAGCAAGATTATCTCTTTTGTATAGCCAAGAAGGAGCATGTTTGTCAACTTTGTGGTAGCCGAATAACGGCGATTGGGCACCAAAGACTACCCCCTCTACCCGAGAAAGAATAATAGCATTCATGCACATGGCGCACGGCTCCAGCGTGACATAAAGCCAACAGCCTTCTAGCCGCCAATCGCCCATCTTTTTACCTGCTTTTGCCAGAGCTGCCAGCTCTGCATGAGCAATTTGGGTCATTTTGCACTCGGCTTGGTTAAAAGCACGCGCAATAATGTCCCCCTGCTTATTCACTATAAGTGCTCCTACGGGCACTTCATCGCGAGTAAATGCGCGGCGTGCAAGAGCTAGGGCTTTACGCATATAAAATTGGTGGTTCTGCATGAAAGTTGCTATACTTAATTATCCAAAAAAAATAACTATTATGCCTTTAGTATAGCATTTTACAGAACTTATTTACCCCAGGTGCCCGTCCGCCTTATGGTAAGAAAAAAATACCAGGAGACCCCAAATGACCAATAATCCCTCAAATCGAGATTATAAAGCCTCTTCCATTCGAGTTTTAGAAGGACTCGAGGGAGTTAGAAAACGCCCAGCCATGTATATTGGCTCTACCGGTGTTGCCGGCCTGCACCATCTAGTGTATGAAGTTGTAGACAATTCAGTGGACGAAGCCCTCGCCGGTCATTGTGATACCATAAAAATATCTCTTAATACCGACGGTTCATGCTCGGTAGAAGATAACGGCCGCGGTATTCCAACCGATATTCACCAAGGCGAAGGTATTTCTGCAGCCGAAGTGGTACTTACTAAACTGCATGCGGGCGGTAAGTTCGACAAAGAATCGTATAAATATTCTGGTGGATTGCACGGGGTGGGTATCTCGGTAGTAAACGCCCTTTCTAAACGTTTGGAAATGACTATCTTCCAAGATGGCAAGATTCACTTTCAAGTGTATGAACGCGGAATTCCCCAAGATCGCCTTAAAGTAATTGGCGAAACAGACAAGCGCGGCACCCTTATTCGCTTTTGGCCAGATCCAGAAATTTTCCAAGAGACTACTACCTTTAGCTTTGATACGCTTTCTGCGCGCATGCGCGAGCTTGCGTTCCTCAATAAAGGTTTAAAGATTACCATCGCCGATGAAGCGACCAATAAGAGTCATGAATTCTATTTTGAAGGCGGTATTGTTTCATTTGTTCAAAGCATCAACGCAAAAAAAGAGCCATTGTTCCCCGAAGTGCTTTACTTTAGAGAAGATGATAATACCAACGTGGTAGAAGTAGCCATGCAATATAATGATGGCTATGGTGAGCAACTCTTCTCCTTCGTGAATAATATTAACACTACTGAAGGCGGTACTCACGTTGCCGGATTTAAATCAGCGCTTACTAAAATTTGTAATAAAAAAGCGATTGAGCTTAACATCGTTAAAAAAGATGAAGGCTTCTCAAGCGAAGATGTGCGTGAAGGCTTGGTTTGCGTTATCAGTGTTAAAATTCCTGAACCGCAATTTGAAGGTCAAACCAAAACTAAGCTGGGCAACAATGATATTAAAGGTATCGTTGATTCGATGACCTTTGCATATCTTGAAACCTATTTTGAAGAAAATCCAAATATTGCGCGCAAAATTTTACAAAAAGCAGAAATTGCACGCCGTGCGCGCGAAGCAGCTAAAAAAGCGCGTGATCTCACCCGCCGCAAAACGGTTCTTGAATCAGTAATCTTGCCGGGTAAACTGGCAGATTGCTCAGATGAAAATCCGGCAAACACTGAACTGTTTATCGTTGAGGGGGATTCTGCAGGCGGTTCAGCAAAAGGTGCACGCGATCGTAACACGCAAGCAATTTTGCCACTCCGTGGAAAAATTCTAAACGTAGAAAAAGCACGTTTGGATAAAATTCTTTCTAATGAAGAAATCAAAGCGCTTATCGCTGCTATTGGTTGCGGTATTGGCAAAGAAGAGTTCGATGCAGCTAAAGCTCGGTATCATAAAATTATTTTGATGACGGATGCTGATGTGGATGGATCCCATATTCGTACCCTCCTGCTCACCTTCTTCTTCCGCTATATGCAGCCGCTGATTGAAAAAGGATATTTGTATATTGCACAACCGCCGCTCTATAAAGCGAAGATTGGCAAAAAAGAACAATACCTTAAAGATGATAAAGCATTTAAACAGTTCTTATTTGATTGGGCGCAAGAACAAACCAATTTATCGGTTAACCATAAAGAGCTCACTCAAATTGAATGGCATGCATTGCTTGATTCATTAAATGTGTATGATGATTTGCTTCAAAAAGCGAGCGCTAACTTTAAGATCTCATATGATCATGCGCATGAACTCGCATTCATTATGGCACAAGAGCCTTGGAAGCCTTCTGAAGGTATTGAAAAGCTGGTTGACACCTTAAATAAACATATGAGAAATCACTTAATTTCTCATGATGCTGGCCCCATCCCCGAAATTCCCGCTGATGAAGTGATACAAACCAGAGG
>CAYMRF010000009.1:0-32049 GCA_964392765.1 uncultured Pseudomonadota bacterium | reverse complement strand
GTGAGTTATTTTTTAAATGGGCAATAAATATCGGTAGTATTGGATTGATAGTTTCTAGTTTTGCATGAGGGGTGCGCAGGCTTATTTTATAGTTGGGTGCATATTTTTTGAGTATGCCTTTAAATAGATCAATTTTATCTGCATCATCAGCAAAGGGCAGCCAATTGAGATGGTTTTTGCTCATATTATTAATAAATTTATTTGCATCAATGAACGGAGTTTCTAAAATTAATGCGGCAAGATTTTTGGGCGCATGCGCTACCGTGAACTCAAGAGCGATCTTTGCGCCAATGCAGGTGGCTGCGATAACTAACGGTGCTTCGGGATTCTTCTGATTGATTTGGGAATATACGGTGTTTAAAGCCTGAATATTGATTCCTTGGCCAAAATCAAAATCCTTGCGATCGTAAAAATAATCGAATGTTGCAAAAGTTCCATTGATAATCGAGTGCTTAAGCCACGCATGTGTAGTGCGAATACCATGACCGGTTCTGCCATTAAAAAGGCGGTCCCAAAAGGCATCGTGCGGGCCTGAATGGATAAAAATAGGCTCCTTGTGCTGCAGGGGGATGCCCTTGGTAAATTGCCAATAAGTACTTACTTTATTGGTGGGAATAATTGCAACGCCAAAGCCTGGAATTCCCTTCTTTTTGATTGTTTCATACCATTGAGGGATATATTTGATCTTTTTGCCTTGTATTGAGATGGTCGGCTCAAAGGTAAGAATATGCAGATTATCAAGGGTTAAAGCAGGCGAATTGGCCAGCAAAGGGCAGGCCGAAAGAACTATAAAAAGGGTAAAAAGGCGTGAAATCATGAAAAAGAACCTCTCATTTAGGGGGCCATTCAATTAACCCTACTTAATAAAGAGAAATTTGTCAAAATTTACCAGTTTTAAATGTTTTCTAATAGGATATATTTTGGGTCAAAAAATACCCTTCCTTTGGGTTTTGTGTCTATTTTCAGGCTTGCTTAGGATTGCGTTTTTTTATTCGTTGGATTTTGATATTGGCTCCATAAGCACGATCTTTTCTTTGATTGCTTTTTGCCGCTCTAATTCTTCAGCAACTTTTTTTTGATGCGTTTTATTTTCTTCTATCTCCAAAGCTTTGCCAATTATCCAGTTTTTATAATTTTCGAATCCTAAAGTAACCGCAGTTGCAGCCGATGCAAGAGCGGCTCCCGCAAGAAAAACTTTTCGACTCATTCCAATGATTTGAGTGGTGGTGCAAAGTAATACAATTAAAAGTGCCGATTTTATTTTCATAGAAGTTCCTTAGTTTGTTTTTGAACAAGCTTAGAATAATTTTTGAGATTGAGAATAAGAATTTTTTAAAGTGAATCTCAAGTTCTTGTATTTTTTTGCAATATGAAATTAGTAGTCTAAATTTGGAAAAATCATAAAAGTTTACTGCGGACAGCCCATAAGTAGGAGCGAAATTGTTCCGATCTTCTGAATATGAGAGAAAAATGGAAGGTTTTGTTGCGGCAGAGCCGTGAATCATTATTCCCGTCAAAATTTTCAATACGAATTTTAAATATTTTTTTACAGCCTGGATATGATGGGAAGTTGTTTTTAATAAACTTTTCTGTTATAGTGTATTATGGTTAAACGAAACAAGCACCACTCAATCATAAGGAGTGAATCTTATGAATCATATTCAAAACATCTCACTCTTCGTGTGCCAAGCAAACGGTAATACGAATTCAGGTGAGCTTGAAACGTCAATGAGGGCAATGAAGATATTTCCATTCTCTGGAGATATGCGCCCGATGTATGATCTACCGACCCCGGGCCAAGCCTGTAGGGTCTTCTAATAAACGCACGTGGATTAAAGTAAGTACTTTTCCATCTGTCGCGTACCACTAACACATATTAGTCGCATCATTGTATGATGCCTGTGTTCACTATGTGTTACTAATTTAAATAAGTAGCAAGAATTAAATCACTCTCCTGGAAGTGTTTTATCCTGATTTGGGTTTCACCACTCTGTGGTGGTTAAGGCTGATTTTGAAAGATCGCAACTTTCTGGCTGGCTCAAGCAACTTATTACCATTTTTTATACTATTAATTTTAATTACGTACTTCTAAGGAATTACTATGAAAACATTATTTACTATTGCTTTACTCTTTTCATTGTCATCTATTGCATCTCTTATTCACGCTGGTTGCCGCTGTGTTAATCACACGCCACAAGAGCATATTGATACCAGCGATGCTCGTCCAGTTGCTCAAGAAGTGGGCAAAAATCTCCCAAAAAGAATTGGTGGAGATATTCAAGATGGCTCCCGTCAAGTGGCTGGAGATATTAAACAAGGAACTCGTCAACTTTCTCGAGATGCTCAAGAGATTGGTGGAGATATTAAAGATGGCGCTTATCAAATCAAAAGAAACATTGAGGACGATATGAAAGATACTGCAAACAAAGTACAAAACTCAAGAACCGTACAATCTGCTAAAGAAGGCCTTAAATGCGCTCAAAATACCGGCAAACGCTTAGCGCAAAATGCAAAGCAAAAAACAGAAGAGGCCTATGACACTTCTAAAGAACTTGCTGCTCAAGCAGGGGAATTTGCAAAAGAAGTAGTGAGCAAAACCGGTAACACCATCAAAGAAACTGCCTATAAAGTAGGTCATGATCTTTCTGAAGGTGCGATGGAAGCAAAGGCGGATTTTAACAAAGCAAAAGAACGCGCGAAACGTTCATAATTTAACTCAGAGGAATGATTATGAAAAAACTATTCATTGTTTTAACTGGATATTTCATCTTTATCATGAATGTTGCGTTTATGAATGTGGCACTTGCTACTGAATGTGTGCAACCGCATACGAGCAACAATGTGGGGCATCAATTCTATGAAGCGCTCGTAGAGACTCCACGAGATGCAATTGTAAAAGGTGCAGTTGCTACTAAAGAGTTGGGCCAAAATGTGGGCGCAGCATTGGTAGCTTCTAATGCAGCGCACAACTTGAAAGATGCAGGTAAAGAATTGGTGGTTGATACGCCAGTCAAAACCGCACAAGCGATCAAAAACGGCAGCATTAACGCATATGATAAAACAAAAGAAGGTGCCGCAATCGCGTATGATAAAACCAAAGTCGGCGCAGCAATTGCCTATGATACGGTGATTAGAAAGCCTGCGCATAAAATTAAGAATACTGCAAAAGAAGTTGCTAATTCTGATTTTGTGCAAGGAACAAAAGAAACATTCGTAGATATTGGTGAGCAGTTTGCTGAATTTGGCCACGATGTTGCAGACGCTACCAAAAGCGGCGCGCACAAAGTGTATCATATCATGATTGAAAAGCCGGTTGATGCCATCAAAAGAGCAGCTCGTTATTTTACTCATAAAAAAGATGAGCACAAAATAAACGTTGCAGCGAGCCCAATCTGTGTGATGATCTTACCAGCCCCACTATTAACTGCACGCTCTTTAGAAGCCGTTACGCATAACCAAAATCCTCGTGATGTGGCAACTCCTCATGCAACTACAATCTCTGTGATGCCATTATCTTGGGTTGATGGTTCAGTGCAAGTATACGCTGATGATAGTGTGAAGTCTGACGATGAGATTGGCGTGGAATTTATGATGGATGTTCCGTGCCAAATAGAGGAATACTCTTTGAGCGCGAGCACCCTTGATAAACTAGCCGATACATATAAATCAATTCAAAATGATTTATCGCAACAAGAATAACCACTCCTCTTATCGCGCTACCGGGCAGGATTAATTCCTGCCCGGTTTTTTATTTTGTTTTGTTCTGGCCACTCAGTTGCATAGATTTTTGAATTTACTTACCAATAAAAACATTTATATTTATAAGTGCGATTCTCTTCATCTATCAGAATATTTTTACAAAAATCAGTAAGGACGGTTTATGCTGTATCGTTTTCGTTGGATGGTTATAGGGCTCTCACTTCTTTTAGTGGGCTGGACTGGTTACAAAATATACGGATATTTTTTTGATAACACGTTGCCTGCCATTACCATGAGTGGCATCGAAAACGATGGTTTCTATGCCGGTGACATTTCTTGTAAAGTAGCGAGCAATAAAAAAGGTGATTTATATGTGTGGCTTGATGGCCAGCCATTAATCACCGGTTATCGTTTGAGCATGCGTGAACATGAGCACCCGTTTATCATCCCATCTAAAACGATTAATAATGGCAAACATGCGATTAAAATCGAATTAATCGACCGCTCCTATGCAAAAAATAAAGTAACTCTTGAGCGAACTTTCTTAGTTGATAATACCCCTTTGCAAGCTGCTTTTGTGCGATCAGAAGCCGATTATAAAGTGTTTCAAGGCCGCACGTTGCATTTGCAATTTCAAGCAAATAAAGAGATTAAGCAAGCAACAGTAAAAGCTCTTTCTCATACCTTTGATTGTTTCCCTGAGTCTAAAAATTCCTCTATTTATGAATGCTATATTCCCGTTTCTTGTGAAGAAGCGCCCAATGAGTATCTGCTTTCAGTTGATATGGTTGATAAAGTGGGCAATACCCTTAATTTAGAAACTAAATATCAAGTAGTTCTCTTCCCCTTCAAAAAGCAAACGTTGACCGTGAGTGCTGATAAAGTGGCAGAAGAAAAAGCGCTTGGCCTTGATTCAGCAAAGCTTGAAAACGCAGTCAATGATCTTATTAAAAATTCACCGCATGAAAAATTATGGCGCGGCCCTTTCTGCCAGCCAATCGATGCCGCACGCGTAACTTGCGATTTTGGCACTATTCGTACCACCCAAGAAAAAGGCCGTTATGCTCATAAAGGATTAGATCTTGCCAATATGCCACGTTCGGTAGTCTGGGCGCCGCAAGATGGAATCGTGGTTCATAAAGAGCGTTATGCGTTTACCGGCAATACCGTGATCATTGATCATGGATGGGGAATTCTTTCTATGTTCTTCCACTTGGATAATTTTGCTGATATTCAGGTAGGACAAAAAGTTGCTAAGGGTAACCCAATCGGGACGCTTGGCAAAACCGGATATGCTACCGGATACCATTTGCATTGGGAAATGCGCGTAAACAATGTGCAAGTTGATCCAATGCAATGGACCAAAACTAATTTTTAACTAATTCAATTGGGCGCAAGCTTTTAAAAAATTGATAAGCGAAGCTGTCTTAAGGCCGTTCGTGGTGAGGGCCTCATAACGTGAGGCGTCTCGAATCCATACGGACATTAATTTGTTTGATTTTCAATTTATTATAATGGTTCGATAACGCTCGCTACGCGAGCTACTCACCACGAACGGGATGTTATTTTTAAACTAATATTCGTGTTTTTAAGTTAATCGATAGGCTCTGTAAGCGGAAACTGCTCATTGAGTAATGTTTCAAAATCCAGACGGCTTTGATCTGCGCAGAATTCTTCGGCGCCTCGGCAAGTGAGCGGGGGAGACATGGGTTCTTGTTTGATCGCTGGTTGCATTACTTCTAGATCTGGTTCTTTTTTCACTTTAGAATCACTCATTATTTTTTTTTCAACAAATTTTACATCCATGACCCCTCTGGGTTTTTTGATAGCATAGGAAGGCGTCTGGCTGTCCGGATGCTTAAGAAGGATGTGAGTAACACATCTGGCGGGATGAGCGAAAGATTTTTCGCAGGTAACGCAGAGACAATTTTTGAAAGAATATGGTGCTTTTCTCTTGTGTATTTTAACTTTAGATCGTGTTTGTACTTTATTTATATAAGCTTCTTGTCCAGGAAATTGCACTTGATATCTTATATTTTTAACATCGGGATGCACGTTTCTTATATGCGAAACGCATGGTCCCGATTCAAAGAACTTCTGCTCACATGTTAAACAGCTGTAAGGGCGCTCTTTTGTATGACTCGATCTCATATGGCGAGGAATATCCACTACTTCTGATTTGCACTCGAGGCATTCATAGATAAATTTGCGCCGAGCATGTGTGGATATAGCAATTCTCTTCCATTTTGAAGGGCTTAAATTAGATTGCGTTGGTACCTCCGATTGGCATGAAGTATCTTGGACAGAACTATCTTCCATGGTGAAAGTGTTAACAGCAAAGTAGATTGAAAAACACAGTAAAAGATATTTCATAACGATGTTTCCTGATAAATAGTGGCAAATTCTCATATAATATTGCTGAAAAAAGTTGATTTCAGCAAACTAATAAAAAGACTTTACAAGAAAAAAGGGAGACAAAAATGCAATTTTCTTATGGTCTTTATAATGAGTTATTAAAAATTAGAATAAGCGTTTTGTATTTATTAGCATTTTCAGCACTATTTGCGATGAGTGGTACATGGTGGTATTTTTGGTATCAGCCTTCTAAGCGAGTTACGAATCAACTCCAAGAAGAGGTGCATGCTCTTTACTCGCAAATGGATGAATTGAAAAAAATTGAGAAAAATTTTGCCGGAATTTCTCAAGCAATTGATGCATGTAAAGTTGATGTACAAAAAAAATCGGTTATGAAATATCGCAATCAACAGCGCCAGCAAAGCTTATCTCTTGTTGTTGATTGCGCCACTGATTCTGGAATTAATGTTGGAGCATGCCGTTTACTTGATCAACGCGATGAATCGTGGTGTTCTATTAATACGCTGAGCGGAGAGTTTAAAGGTTCTCTGGATCAAGTGATTGCTTTTTTTGATGCCTTAAAAAAAACAAAACAGATCATTGAGATATCTGGATATGAACTCATGCATACTGCCGGTGAATCATTTACGCTACACGCAAATTTTGCTGTGTATAGTGTTTAATACTTACTTTTATAAGTTTTTATAAGCTCGTTTTTAATCAATGCCTCAAAGGCTTCAAGAAATCCTCTATTTAAAGATGCGTGAAGAAGCTTATGAGAAATTCCTTGGGCATTTTTTTCGTCATCGGGATTGCGCGCGTCTATAGAAGCCTGAGCGCACATTGTTTCTGCAACTGATAATACCGGTATTTTATTTAAGTCCCAATATTCTTTCGCTTCAAATGGATGTTCTTGTGCCATATTTTCTAAATGTGCTGCCAATTGTCTTGGGACCGTGGAGTCTATAAATGTTGAAAGAAGAAGTTGCTGAATTTTATCATGAAAAGACTCAATTGGATCATTTGGTTGTGGGAGCAATTCTCGGGAGCGAATGCGTGGCAACTGACGAGAAAATATTGGTGAAAGCTCGTGAGAAAAGCATTCGTTGCAATGAATGCATAAAATAATCATTAATAACGTTAGTGATACTTTCATTTCAAATCCTCCCCTGCTATGGATTCATCGTAAGTGTAACCAGAGAATGGATTAAAATAAAAGACCCTTCAACTAAGCAGCTGAAGGGTTAGGGGGGTGAACAATACGAAGATGTATTGTTCATTAGGGACATTATTAAATTTGATTTTCATTGAGTAAGTTTTTTACACTTGGCTTGATCCTAGCAATCGCCAAAAAAGTTGTCAAGAAATTGGATTTCGTTTTTACGAAGTGTATTTATTTCTTTATAAATTGTTGTGCAGCACTGCATCCAGACTGTGCTAAGCGATATGCTTGCTCATATAATAATATGCGTAATAAAGCATTTGAATCGCACATATTTGCAACGCACATACTCGGAATAATGGTGTTCATTGCATTGATTGCGCCATCCATCATAGCAGCTTTAGTTTCAGGGCAAATCCAAGAAGAAGATGTGCTGGATGTTTCATTTGATTTCGATGTAGTAAAGAATGCTGATGCATCCATAATGGTTTGTATGCCAATTGCTTGTGCTGCTCCAACAAGCGCTGCTGCCATGGTAATGTTGCTACCCGTGTAAGACATTCCTATACATGCGGCGCATAATGCAAACTGCGCTGCTCGTTGCATTACAGGATTATTGATGCATTTTTTTACCAATGAATTTGTTTGTTCCCCTGCAGCATAGCTTGCGCCAGAGGCTAAAGCGGTGAGTACTGCTGGATCAGAAATTGAGCATTGGCTAAGTAGCAAGTATCCAGTGCCGGTGGTTAATGCCCACCACGGCATCATTCCCGCGGCAGTAGTTATGATTACGGGAATTCCTTTAGTTTTGAATAGATCAGTGCTCGCTTTGGTGACTTGCGTTACGGTAGGTAATGCAGATGAAATATTTGCAAGAGAGCTATTGGCAAGAGCAACGGTATAATCGCCACCTTGCTTAACTGGGTCGATCACGGCGCCAGCTTTTGGCGGCATCGCTACGATTGGTGCATTGATAACTAGAATAAGAGTTGCGGTGAAATTTTTAAGATTCATAAAGACTCCATTGCATTCTTAATCTAATTCAGGAATAGCGGTTTCTTTTGGTTCGACCATCTTTTGATCATTAATCATTGAGCTATCCGCTGGTTCTTGCGGTATTTCAAAAGGGAGTTCAACGATCTCTCTGCTTTTATCGCAGTAGTAATAATATTCTGCTTCAACGCCCAATAAATCATTGCTTGTTCTATGAATAAGTGGCTTTAAGATTAAGCGATAATCAGTCTGAAGTAATGGTTGCGAGATTCTTGTTGTAGTGAAAGGCTCTATGAGTGTTCGATAATAAATCGGAGCGATATCTTTTTTCTCAATTTGTTTTATTTCATCAGCTATTATTTTTGCTTTTCCATCTAATTCTTCATTTACTTCTAGAGAGTTTTTATTTGTTGTCAGTATTGCATCAATCATACGTTGTTGGCGTTTCAGTGCTTCTTTTCTTTCTTGTTTTTCATTTAAGAGCTCATCTCTCTTTTGTTGCACTTTTTTGTCATACTCAATAAGTTGAGCAAATGTTTCACTTTTTATCTGAGCTTTAATTTGTTCATTGGTTGGTTCTGCGATTTGTTTTGTTTTTTTCCAAAAATATTTATAGGCCCCCGCTGCAATAAGAGCAGTTGCCCCAATTAAAAGAGGAGCTTTATATTGATCAAGCCAACTGAGGGTATCTGATTGAGCAACTTTTTGTGCTAAAGCAGATAATTTTGCAGTAGAAAACCAGCTGCTTTGCATAGAATTGGCAGTTCCAGGCAATAAGCCACAAGCCAAAATAAGGGATAAAAGAATCGCTTTAACGTTCATAGAAGACCTCCATTGGTAATCTTATTATTAAGGATACTAGAGGTCTCATAATTGTAAAATTGACAAATTGAATAAAATTGACGATTTGAACCTGTATTTGTCCAGTCTTTGCCTGTTTCTATGAGAAAAGAGCTTTAAACACCGGCAATAAAGTTCTTAATTAGTGGGTAAGAATCCGGGCTTTTAGCCAGTTCGCCTGAAGCAGCCGTTTCAACAATTTTGCCTTGTTTCATAAGATAAATAGTGGAATGAAGGCGTTCGATAAGGCTCGTATCATGGGTAGCTACTAATACGATATACCCCTCTTTGGCGAGTTCTTGGATAATGGAGGCTACATGGGCGGTGAGCAACGGATCCAGGGCAGAGGTCGGCTCATCAAGGCAGACCACTTGGGGCTTGAGCGCTAGCGTTCGTGCGAGTGCAAGGCGTTGCTTTTGGCCGCCAGATAAATCTGATGGATACGCTTTTGCTTTCTCTGCAAGGCCATAGTGATTTAATAATCGCGTCGCGATTGTTTTTGATTCAGAATTTGATTTTCCTAAAGCCTTTTCCAAAGGCAGTGTGATATTCTCTTCAACCGTTAAATGATCAAAAAGATTAAAATTTTGAAATACAAAGCCAACCGTATGCGTTTGATTTACGGTATTTAAATCTAATGGTTTTCCATTTAAAGAAAATGATCCAGAATCTGGAATTTCCAGGTGATTAAGAACGCGCAAGAGCGTTGATTTGCCAACTCCTGAGGAACCGAGCAAAACAGCTATCTCCCCTTTATTCACTTGCAAAGAGACATGATCAAGGATAGTTTTAGCGCCATATTTTTTGCTGACGTTTTTAATGTCTAACATGTTGATTCATCCTTTTTTCAAGCCAGTTAATAAAAAGAGTGAGTGTAGTTGTCATAATCAGATAGATGCATGCGACTGCAAAGAAAACGGTGATAGAATCAAACGTTCTTCCGCGAATAAAAATTCCTTCTTTGGTGAGTTCAACCACGCCAATGGTTGAGGCAAGTGCAGAATCTTTAATGAGGGTAATAAATTCATTACCAAGGGCTGGAATCACTAATCGAAATGCTTGGGGTAACACGATAAAGCGGGTAATTTGCATATTGCTCAGGCCCAGTACGCGGCCTGCCTCGATTTGCCCTTTGCCAATAGAGCGGATTCCTGCTTTAATAATTTGGCTCACGTATGCAGCGCTATTAAATCCAATGGCAAGCACGGCCACCCAAAAGGCCGGAATTAAAATTCCAAGCTGAGGCAGGATATAAAATGCCGCCATGATTTGGATAAGCATAGGGATACCGCGAATGATGGTAACATAGATAGTTGAAAGCCAGCGCAAAATCGTAGAACGGCTTGTTTGCATAAGTCCGAGCACAGTGCCAAAAAGTATGCCGATAAAAGCCCCGAGTGCGGCGATTTGCAAGCTTACGAATGCTCCGTGCAGGAGCAATGGTAACGATTCTTGAATAAGTTGAAAATTGATCATAAATTTCCAGAATAGTGTAAAGTATATAAATATAGCGTAGTGAAATTATCTATTTTTTAAAAGTATTCACCATGAAAACCATTACATTTACTCAAAAAGTCCTGCAAATCGTCGCAAAAATCCCTAAGGGCAAGACTATGACGTATGGCCAAGTAGCGGCAATCGCAGGCAATCCGGCAGCGGCACGAGCTGTGGGCATGATTATGAGCAAAAACCATAATCCTGATATTCCGTGCCATCGCGTGATCCGTTCTGATGGCGGCCTTGGCGGTTATAATCGCGGACTAGCTAAAAAAGCGGAAATATTGGCTGAAGAAAAAAGCCAAAAGTAAAAAATTACTTATTTTGATCTCTTTTTTTCAATTCTTCACGAATAGCTTCTCTTCTTTTTTCACGTGCAAGAATAGCTAAATATTCAGAAGTTTTTTGATATTCTTCTTGAGCTTTATTTCCTAAGTGCTTGTAAACTTCTATAGCCCAATCAATCGCGTGCTGTATTATTTCTTCATCAAAATCTGCTAATACAATACGAATATCTTGTTCTAGGCTCTCATATGGATGGTGGCACATGTAGGTAAATTCGGTATAGAATAATTTTGTTTGTATTGAAAAGACGTAATTAATTCTATCGCAAGCACTACGCACCTCATTATCAAATCCAAACCAAGTTCCCCGCGGTTCATTGTTGTGCTTTTGTCGTAGGATTGAATTTTCGGGGAAGTACTTATTAATATAATCTTCTGCCTGGACAATGGTGCAGGCAAGCAAAAGAGTAAACAATAATTTTTTCACTATTGTAATCCCCATTTAGCTTTAAGCTTTTCAAGCGTGCCATCAGCGGCCATATCATCGATTGCATTTTGAATTGGTTCGAGCAATTCTGGATTTTGCTTAGAGATTGCCAGCGCATATTCATCCGTGGTTCCGGGAATTGGTGAAACAGAAAAGTTCTGCGCGCCATAATGATCAAGGAATGGTTTAACGGTATTTTTAGCCGCAACTAAAGCATCTACACGGCCGCTTTCGAGCGTCATAAATGATTCGATGGCAGTAGCAAATTTAGTTAACTCAATACCCGAAATTTTAGACATGTAATAATCAGCAGTGAACCCTTCATTCACGGCAACATTTTTGCCCTTTAGTTGTTCAACTGTTTTAAGCGGGGCATCAGCACGGCTCACAATTAATAGTTGATCGCCGGTTAAATATGGCTTGGTGAATAGAATTCGCTCAGCACGTTCTGCGGTAGGAGTAATGCCTGCAGCGATTACTTGAATAGTGCCTAATTGCAAAGATGAGATTAAACCGTCAAAGGGCATATCTTGCAATTGAACGGTTTTGCCTAAACGTTTTGCTACTTCTTCAATTAAATCAATATCAAAGCCGGTTACGGTTTTGCCTTGCACAAAACTAAAGGGTGCGTATTCGGCATTCGTGCCCACCAGTAACACGTTTTCTGGTTGGCGCGTTTGCGTCGAAGGGCGATTTGCCATACGCCACACTAATATGAAACTTACTAATAATGATGCTAAAAGAAATGGTACTATTTTATTCATGATAATTACCTAAGTGCTGTATTAATTTTAATATGACGCTGGTGCGTAGCCCGGGGTTGCTTGAGTATAAATTTGCCATACCCAATTTCTTAAATCATTGCCAACGCATCCGGCAAAAATGCCTTGCGGCAGAATTGCTGTCTTTGAGCAATAATTAAATAAATAATTATAAATATATTCAGAAATACGGCGAGCATTTTCCCGCGATGCGATCTCTCGTGCATAATCATAGCTTGTTGAGGCAATATGTTGGATTATTGCGCCGCGTATTATTTGCTCAACATAATCAAGTGGATACACGATCTCATAGGCTAGTGAGCTCCAATCCCATTCATACTCATAATTAGAAGAATTGATAACCTCTTCATAAATAGAGCGGCCCAATGAAGAAATTTGCGGATGATTGTGATTCGGATAAAACCAGTAATCCAGGCAATCCATAATATAAGTTGGCAGATGCTTCTCTTTAATGGTTTGCGCGTTGGATAGGCTTGTCGCGCTTAGAAAAAAAATAAAAAAAGCGCCTACTCTAAAAGAATACGTCATAAGAAATACCTCCTTATATTCAGATGGTATAGATTTTGATGCTTGCTGATCCCAATTCTAGCTGCTCTAGATCAAAGGTCAAGCAAAGTTTTTTTTGTTGGAAATAGGGCAAATTTTTTAAAATAGTTCCTGCACAAATTGATCAATTTGTTTTGCTGTTACCGTTTCTCCCATTGCGCGATAAAATTCTTCATCATATTCGCGTGTTTGGATTACGATCGGCATGGTGAGCGCATGTCCCAGCAGGAGGGCCTGCTTCTTGCTATCAAGAGAAGCTAAAATTGCACGCAGATTATTAGCGCCACTCACTCCCGTGAGTACCGCTTGAATATCTTTTTCATCATTTAATTGTGCCACAATCTTAGTGCCAATTTGCGAGAGGATCTCTTCGCAAATACCCGAGGGCCGTTGATCAACGACCAAGAGTGAAACATAATATTTTCTCATCTCACGGGCAATAATGCCAAAAATAGTTTGGCGCGCTGCGGATGGATTTAAGAATTTATGCGCCTCTTCAATAGTGATCATCAGCTTTTTTGGCTCATCCTCTTTTTTTTGAGATCCCAGATATTTTTCTGTTTTGCTCACATATTCTTGGTGAATTCTGCGCGTGATAATATTAGCGATTAATAGATAGCAAAAGGTGGAAGTGAAATTGCCAAATTCCACGATCACGCTAATACCCCGATCAATATATTCCATCATTTGATCAATCACGGAGTGATCTTTATACGCGCCGGGAGTGCCGGGCTTAAAGAACGGCAACCGCTCAATACGTTTTAATTTGCGATATAATGCGGCAATAGATTCAGGATGGCCGCCCAATTGTTGCGCAAACTCTTTGAGATTATCCCCTTGGGATAATAATTCTTGTAACCAATTTTGCTTATATTTTGCGGCAATTAAATAGGCAGCTTCAAGAGCGGTGGAATGCAATCCAAGTTCGTCGCCCAATGAGAGAATATCTTCAACGTTTACCGATTGATATGAAAGGGTAAGCTCAACATCGGGCATTCCTCCGCGACGACGCGTGGATTCCGGATCTAAAGAAAAGATCACCACTTTGCCCGGAAATAATGTTTTTAATCCTTTCACAAATGAAAGTGAACCGCCCTCTTTGCGCGCTTGCAAGCCATATTCGCTGTGCATATCAAAAATGAGATTTACTGCTTTATCATTTTTAATAAGCCCGGCTAGCACTAAACGGGTGATAAATGTTTTTCCCGTTCCGGTTTTTCCAAAAATGCCATTGCTGCGCTCAGTTAAGCGTTCAAGATCCAAGCAGACTGGCGTAGTCATATCCAAGGGGCAGCCGATATTAAAGTAACGCTTATCGGGGCTATCTTCATTGCCAAAAATAAGAGCAACATCTTTATTATCAACTTCCAGCACATTAGAAAAATGGGGAGGAATAGTTTTTACTGGCATGGGTCGCGCATCAGCGCCCAGCATGAGCATTGGCTTTAAATTTGCAGTGGCATAGATATCTTTTTGCTTTAAAAATGAGAGCAACAATTGCTCTTTTGCTGATGGCGGAAATAATAAAATATCAGGATGGGAGATTGCTAAAGTTAAATCGGTGATTAATGAGAAATATTTATGATCTGCGCCCACGATAGAAACAAATTTGCCCGTTTTGATACTCTCGGGATTTGTCTCCGGGTTGATGCGCATTAAGAGTCCCTCAGTGAGCGAGCCGGAAATAATATGGCCAATTTTTTTCTTCATATGTTGATTACTTTTTAATATGATTGCATTGCTATTTAAACAAATGTTCAAAGCTCTATGCTTCAGGAGATCTATTATGATTCGCAATTTACTGTGTTTAGCACTATTAATAATAGCATATTCAAATCAAATTATGCCAATGGTCAGAGCAGCAATCCCCGTAATCCCTCATCCGAGCATGAGGCAAGTGGCATCGCCTGTTCTTGCGGTGCGAACTTTACAAGCGAGTGTCCCGTCCCGACAATTTCGAACTTCGCATTCTGCTCGAAGTTTTGCTGCCGGATATCTTTTAGGTCAAAGCGAAGGTGAATGTGATGATTGTGGCCGAAAAACAAAAATCATCAGAGCGCTTCAGATTATAAAAGAACAGGGTGGGGTTTTACATTTACAGGTTTCTGCAGGCAGCATTGATAAAAAAGCAAAAATTAATGCTGAGCTTGAAGCTGCTTTTGACTGCCTTCATCATTTGGAGGTTCCAGTACAATGCGAATTAATTAGTCTAGAAGGTGTAAGTAAGAGAATAAAAGAACGCGCACAGCAAGAAGAAGAAGAGGCAAAGGTCTGTACAATTTTATAATTGTTTAAGGTTTATCATGATAAAAAATATAGCATTTTTAGCAAGCATAGTGGCTTTTGTTGTTCTAGATACAAATGCAATGCGGCCATTAATTCGATGTGCGCCCTCTAGGCCGAGTCTTACAATTCCATTAGCGAGAATATTTTCAGATAAGCCAAAAACGGAGCAGCAAAGAGCGTGGAAATCCATTGCTGATGTTTTTGAAAAAAGAGTAATTTATTTTGAAAATAAGCAAAAAGAACACGAAAGCTATGCAAAAATGTATGGTCAGCTTGCAGCCATTGAAGTTGAACAGTTCAAAAACTTTCACCAGACGGTTGGCAAGCTAAATGAAGCAGCGCGTTATCCATTTGAGATGCCAGATTATGATGCTTTTGATGCGCTGGAAAACCACAGAAAAGCACTCGAAGAAAAAAAATTAGAACTTCTGCAATCTTTACCCAATGAAGATGAAATCAGTGATTGATAGTTAAATAAAACAAGAAGCTAAATTAAGCTTTAATAGAAAGTTGCATTTGCACGCCCATTGCGTCGAAAATAGAGGTAAGATTATCAAAGGTTGGATTTCCTTCTGCGGAAAGCATGCGATAAATATTCTGGCGCGGCGTATGTGCTGCTTTTGCAAAACCAGTAATATCGCCTCTGGCTTCAATAACGTCTTTTAAGGCTATTAAAAAAGCTTTTCTGTCGCCAGATGCTAATACATCATTGAGATATGCGAGAGCAAATTCAGGATTTCTTAATTCTTCTTGGATAGTATCTACAAATTCTCGGTATTGTTTTTTTTGTTTCATGGTTTCCCCTCAGTATAATCCATTAAGTAATGATATGCTTTTTCTATATCACGCTTCTGGCTTTTCTTCTCTCCACCCCAAAGAATAATAAATGTTGTTGGATTTTTCTCATAATAATAAATTCTATAACCTGGACCGACATCAATAACAATTTCATACAAACCTTTATAACCCTTAAGAGGTTTGCATGCTCCCGTATTACCTGCCCGTACTCGGGCTACTCGTCCTGAAATAATCCCTTGTATTTGAAAATCAAGACTTTTGCGCCATTCCGTAAAAGGTTCTTTATCCGAATCTGTTTTATAGATAATTATTTTTATTTCCATAACAACACTGTAACATATGTGTGACATCTGTCAAGGACTGGGGGAACTTTCCCCCAAAAAGCTCTCAATCGCGGCTTTACACGGCCTTTTTTGCCGTTACAATGGTAGATTGTAAATTATATCATTAATTATTTTACTTCAGGATTTTCATATGAAAAATATAATGAGCGCAATCGCTTTAGTTTTATTTGCAGCAAGTGGCGCATTTGCGGATCAAAAGCCAGCAGAAAAGTGCCCTATCGCTATGATGAAGCTCAATGATGCAAGAAAAATGATTGAAGAGGATGGCTATTACAATCTTGCAGGTAAATTAATGGTATCAGCAAAAGCTTATGCTGATTATGTAAAAGAATGCCGTGAAGAAGCAGAAAAAAATGAGAAAGAATCAATGCTAGCCGAAGCAATTGCAAAAGGTATGAAGCCTGAAGTGGCTAAGCAATGGATACAAGATCCAAAATCCATCACACTTCAACAATAAAACTAATCAAATTGCGAAAGCAAAACAGTAACTTGCGAGCGCGTGATTTCTACAATTGCGCGCTTTATCATTATCACTTCTTCTTTGCCATTTTTTAAGCAATATACAAATGGCTTATGTTCTGAAAGCGTGAGAATAGTCGGCGCATGGCCCGGTTGGATTACAAAGTTGCCTTGAGGAGTGTTGCACTCTATCCAGGCGACATCAAAAATTTCTTTTTTAGTTGGCGAAATAATAGAAAGTTGCATCAACCACCATTTAATAATGTTCTCGCTTTTTCTCGCGCTTCTTCCAAAGTGCCCACCATATAAAATGCCTGTTCAGGCAGATCATCATATTCGCCGGCAATAATTCGTTCAAAATCATCAACCGCCTTATCTTTCGGCACATATCTTCCGGGTAATCCACTGGCAAATTCTGCGGTGAAAAGCGGTTGTGTGAGGAATTTTTGAATGCGTTTTGCGCGATTTACAATGCGTTTATCATCTTCAGATAACTCTTCTAAGCCTAAGATTGCAATAATATCTTGCAGCTCTTTATAGCGCTGTAAAATAGTTTGAATGGTGCGCGCAACGCGATAATGCTTTTCTCCCACGATTTCTGGCTTTAACCCTTTTGAGTTTGATTGCAGCGGATCAATTGCCGGATACAATCCCAATTCAACAAGTTTACGAGAAAGCACCGTGCTCGCATCTAAGTGCATAAAGGTAGTTGCCGGAGCTGGATCAGTGATATCATCAGCCGGAACGTATACTGCCTGCACGGAGGTGATGGAGCCATTAATGGTATTGGTAATTCTTTCTTGGAAGGCGCCCATCTCAGAGGCAAGCGTTGGCTGATAACCAACTGCTGATGGCAAACGGCCTAACAGTGTTGAAACCTCAGAACCTGCTTGCACGAATCTAAAGATGTTATCGATGAACAATAAAACATCTTTGTGCTCTTTATCTCTAAAATATTCTGCCATGGTGAGGCCGGTTAATCCTACGCGTAAACGTGCGCCGGGCATCTCTCCCATTTGGCCAAACACGAGTGCTGTTTTATCCAGCACGCCGGTGCGTTTCATCTCAAGCCAGAGTTCGTTTCCTTCACGCGTACGCTCACCAATTCCGGTGAATACCGATACACCGCCATGCTCGGTTGCGATATTACGAATTAATTCTTGTACTAAAATAGTTTTACCAACGCCCGCACCACCAAAAAGGCCAATTTTTGAACCTTTAATGTAGGGGCACATGATATCAATTACTTTGATGCCGGTTTCTTGCACTTCATTGGCAATTTTTTGTTCAACCAAAGGAGGTGCTTCGCGATAGATAGACCATTCAGTTTCAGTTTTAACTGCAGGCATATCATCAATGGTGTGGCCGAGCACATTAAAAATTCTTCCCAGCACTGCGTTGCCAACCGGTACTTTAATTGGCGATCCGGTATCAACTACTGAAAGTCCGCGACTTATGCCAAATATATTATCGATGGCGATGCAGCGGACAATGCCATCGCCCAATTGCTGGGCAACTTCAATGCTTGCGGCAGGTTTATCATGTTGTGAAAATTCGATTAAAAGTTCATTGAGAATATCCGGAGCTGATTCGCGGGGAAATTGCACATCGATAATGGTGCCGCTCACGCGTAATACTGTTCCACGATTGCTTGAAGAATTGATTTTGCCGGGTTGTGTCATTGGTTAACCTATTAAGTTTGATTCTTTCAAACAAAGCTAATAGAACTGATATTGTTTGTAAAGAAATGGGCGTATTAATGAGCCGATTACTCTTCTAATAAACGAGCAACCTCAAAATGTTTTTTATTTTTAGCAATGCGCAAGGCAGTGTTGCCCGATGGATCCTGTGCATCTTTTTGCGCCCCAGCATTTAAAAGCGCTCGTACATTTTTCAAGCTTGCATTCGCGGCGGCTGTCATGAGAGGGGTAACTCCTTCGTCTGAAGGAGTGTTGGGATCTGGCTGGCGCTCAAGAATTTTTTGAACAAGAGATTCATTATTTACAAATACTGCCAAATGCAAAGGAGTGAGCATCCTTTTTTTTCGGGGATTTAGGCCTACAGTTTTTATTAAATCCCCTAATTCTTGTTCAATTCTTGTATTGACTGGTAGTGCCGGATTGAGCAAATATTGTTCTAAATTAACAACTTCGTAAAGTATCCCATCCTTGCTTATTTCCAACATTTCTGTGGGAATATAGCTAACTTTATATCGTTGTTTTTTAGGTTTTTCTAGCTGTGAGAGCTCGAGTGATCTCTTTTTAAGTTGGATTAACTCTTTTCCCATTTTTTCAATAGCATCTTGAGCGTCTTGAAGTTTTATGGATAGTTTTTCCTGTGTATCAATTAAAGAAAGAACGATTGCTTGTGTAGCATCGCTGAGTGCAAAGTCTTGTGGAACTTCTTCGTGGCCCTCATTGCTTAAAGAGAGGAGGTGATCAGGATTAAAATCCATTCCCGAGATATTTAATCCGCTGAATACCGCTATAAAAAGTCCGAGAGTGCAATTTTTTAAAAGCATTCTAGTCTCCCTAGATTTCAAACATTTGGAATTGAGGCTATTTTAAGTTAGCTTATAAAGTTAGTTTCGCTCAGTCAAAAACTAACTCTGAATTTTAGCCTTTATAGTTGCGAAGAAACTTGGGCATGAGTCTCAGCTTTTTGTTTTTTGCAATATCAAAAGCCGTCTCTCCAAGAGCAGTGGTTTGATCTTTTATTGCTCCTCCAATTAAAAGTAGTTCCGCCATGGGAACATCGGCATTTCCGGCGGCTGTCATCAAAGGAGTATATCCGCAATCAGATGTGATATTTGGGTCGGCTTTATGATGGAGTAGAGCCTGTGCAATAAGTCTATCCCCCATGTAAGCTGCCAGATGCAAGGGAGTTATTTTTACTTTCTTGATATTGCCACGTGAGTATTTATCAAGTAGGTCAGCAATCTCTGCTTCTCCTTTTTCATTTATGGGCACTTGTGATACCGAAAGGTATCGATTGATTTCTGCTGATGCGCGGCGCTTAATAGCTGCCATGAGCTGGGTAATTGTAACAGGTTTTGATGGAGCGCTCGCCGACCCAGTTACTGAGAATTCTTCAAGAGGTCGTTTTTTGGTTTGTGATGAAGCAAAAGAATGTACCAGGGCTTTAAGCTCGCCCACTTCTGTTTCTAATTTTTGGATTCGTTTTAATAATTCTTCTTGTGTGAAAACCGAGCTGCAAGTTTCTCCAGCAGGAATAATTGGAGCTTGAGTGTTTGGTTCTGATGATTTCACTTGCGGAGAGTGCTCTGAAAAAAAATCTGGAATATCTAATAATTCTGGAAAAAAACCAGAGTCTGCGTTTTGTGAAAGAGAAGTAAGAATCGGGAAATAACTTGGAGGTTTAGAGGATAATAATTGATTACTTGCATTGGACGAATCATCTTCCTCGGGTAACAGCATGCCATGAGCTTTAATGGGCGCTAGCATAGCCAAGCAAGCGATTAATAATAGGTGGGTGTTCTTCATATAAATCCGTACAGTGTATTAATGGCATTTGATTACTACTATAGCAAAAAAAAAGGACCCTCATAAATGAGAGGGCCCTTTTTTGAAATTAATACGTTCGTTTTCTTACTGAACAGAAATTTCTAATTTACCTGCACCAACTTGAGGGGTTGTTTGTGATCCGCCTACGTTAATATTGACTCCACCCTTAGTAGGTTGCGCTGCGATATGGCGAATATAAACCGTGTTGCCTCCGCAGTGACCAAACATTCCACCAAAGTTATAAGTATCTGTTAAGCCGTTTGCGGATCCTGAACCGCTACCAATAACTTCAAGGGAACGGGTGCATGTTCCGGGGGTAGTTGTTTCTATGTTTTCAACAGCTCCTGCTTTTACCGTAATTGGTGCTTTAGATGGCGTTAATGCTTGGTGTAATGTAACGTCCATATCAGTGTCAGTGGTATTGTGGACGGTAAAGGTGTATCCAAGAGCTGAGCCAGCAGGGATTAATAAGGCTAATAAGAGTAATTTCTTCATAATTCTTCCTTTTTTCAGGTTAGGGGGGTTACTACGATACTATTCTACTCTTATAGCCTAACAAATTAGGACACCTTAAAACAAGGGTTTATATCGATTTATAAAGGATTTTTTGCATAAAAAAGGGGCAGCTTTGGGCCACCCCTTTTTGTTAAAAACTTGACGTTTTATGCACGCATTTTCATATCAGCAGGCATTAACACGTGTTCTAATACTTCATCAGCATGATGAACCAAGATCACTTTAATCCCTTCAACCATGTCTTCAATACCGGTTAAATCATGGCGATTTTTATACGGCAAAATCACATGATCAACTTGGTTGCGCTTGGCTGCTAAGATCTTCTCTTTCACACCGCCAATTGGCATCACATCCCCGCGAAGATTAAGCTCTCCGGTCATTGCGTAATGCGCGCTAATGGGGCGTTGCGTGAGCACAGAAAGAATTGCAGTAAGCATGGTGATACCCGCAGATGGGCCATCTTTAGGCACACCACCTGCTGGCACATGAATATGCAGATCATAATTGGTAAAGAATTTCTGATCGATTGTAAATTGCGTTGCATGTGCTTTGGCATAGCTTAATGCTGCTTGCGCAGATTCTTTCATCACATCGCCCAGTTGGCCGGTGAGAATGAGTTTGCCTTTTCCGGGCATGAGTACTGCTTCAATTTTGATCATTTCGCCACCAGCAGGAGTCCATGCAAGACCATTACTAATACCAATCTGATCTTCTTTGCAAATATCATCTTCCACAAATTTGCGCGAGCCTAAATAGTGATGCAGATTTTCTTTATCGAATTTGATAATGCGATTTTCTTCCACGAAAGTGCGCGCTGCTTTTGAGCATAGCTTGCGAATAATACGCTCAAGTTGGCGAACGCCCGATTCTTTCGTGTAATTCAAAATAATATCAGTGACAATCTCATCAGAAATTTCAAGATTATGCCCAGCCATGCCAGCATCAGCAATTGCTTTTTTAATTAAATGCATCTTTGCAATGTTGAGCTTTTCTTCATGGGTGTATCCAGAAACTTCAATGATTTCCATACGATCGCGCAACGGTTCAGAGATTGTATCGAGCGAGTTTGCCGTTGCAATAAACATTACATGTGATAAATCAAAGGGAACTCCCAAATAGTTATCATAGAATGTTTTGTTTTGTTGCGGATCGAGCACCTCAAGCATCGCTGCTGATGGATCGCCACGGAAATCTGATCCAATTTTATCAAGCTCATCGATTACCACCACTGGATTGCAGGTGCCCGATTTTTTAACTGCTTGAATAAAGCGGCCTGGCATTGCGCCCACATAGGTTCTTCTGTGCCCGCGAATTTCGGCTTCATCTTTTACGCCGCCTAATGAGATGCGGAAGTAGCTTCTACCTAATGCGCGTGCAATTGATTGGCCAAGCGAAGTTTTACCCGTTCCTGGAGGCCCTACGAAACATAAAATTGGTGCATAGCCATCGGTCTTTAATTTACGAATCGAAATGAAATCAAGAATGCGATCTTTAATCTCTTTTAAACCATAATGGTCTTCATCGAGTACTTTCTTTGCATTTTCAATATCAAGATTATCAGTGGTAAAGGTTTGCCATGGCAAGCCAAATATCCACTCTAAATAATTGCGCGTAACCGTTGCTTCCATAGAATCGGGAGATGTTTTTTCTAAGCGGTTCACGTGGCGGCGAACTTCAGTTTTCACTTCTTCTGGTGCTTGCAGCGCTTCAAGTTTTTCGTGCATTGCTTCAATTTCTTCAAGATCATCTTCACCAAGCTCTTTTTTGATTGCGCGCATTTGCTCTCGTAAATAGAACTCTTTTTGAGCTTTATTCATAGAATCGCGTGCATTATTGCGGATTTTTTCTTGCATATCCGCAACTTCCATCTCTTTGGCAAGATGGCGATACAGTTCATCGAGTAAGTCCGCTTGGTTTTCTGTTTCAAGAAGTCCTTGCGCTTGCTCAACACCCAGATTTAAATGGGATAAGATAAAATCCGCAATTTTTTCCGGATCTTGCATTTTAGAAAGAATGATATGAAAATCTGGGCTAAATGAATTGCCAGAGATCGCCATTTTTTCTGCAAGCATTTTGATATTTTTTACATGTGCTTGTATTTGATCTTTCTCTTCAAGGCTATTGCCATCAAGTTTGCAGACCGTTGCTTGTAAGCTATCTTCAGAAGCGAGAATATCGGTGGCTTCTGCTTTGCAAAGCCCTTGTACTAAGATTTTAATACCGCCTTCTGGAATTTTTATGAGCCGCATAATAGATGCCACAGTGCCCACATTATAAAGATCTTTGGTAGCGATACCTTCATCGCTATCAATCTGTTTTTTTGCTGCAAGCAGTAAGACCAATTTGGTTTCTTGTAGTGATTGATTGATGCCCTTGATGATTTTTTCATCAAGCACTAAAAGTGGCACAATCATATGTGGAAACACAACAACATCCATCGTCGGAATTACTGGGAGCACTTCTGGAATTCGTTCATGCATGTCCCTATTCATTACCGTCTTCATTCACTCCCCCTCAATCAATTCTGATTCATTACCCTACACCTCATTCTAGGGCGAGTGTATGGGCAAATACAATATTTATACGTAAAAGAGCCGGATATTCTTTTTGAAAACAGCGTTGTTTTATGTTAAGACTTAATAGAAAGGAAAAATTTTCTCATGAAAAATAATCTTGCAGTTTGCGATGTTTTTAAAAATTATGTCCAAGGCAATTCTATAGTTCCGGTACTAAAGGGAGTATCAGCCACCTTCGAGCAAGGCAAATCGTATGCTATCACGGGCGTTTCAGGAAGTGGTAAATCGACATTGATCCATCTTCTTGCGGGGCTTGATGTTCCAAGTCAAGGTACGGTGCACTATGATGGCCAAGATATTAATAGTTTTGCCGAGTCTCAAAAAAGTAACTTCTTAAACAAAACTATTGGTTTAGTATTTCAATCCCCTTATTTAATAAAAGAGCTGAGCGTTCTTGAAAATGTGATGATCAAGGGATTAATTGCCGGTCGCAGTTCTGCCGAATGCAAAGATGGGGCAGTCCAGTTACTCAAAAATGTGGGGCTCGAAGAAAAAATCTATGGCTATCCGGGCCAACTTTCTGGCGGTCAGCAACAGCGAGTTGCTTTAGCAAGAGCGCTGATGAACAAACCACAATTCTTATTGGCAGATGAGCCTACGGGCAATCTTGACCCTCAAACGGCTCAAACTATTTTAGATTTAATTATTGCTGCCCAAAAAGAATGGGGCATGGGGCTTATTATCTCTTCTCATGATCGATTTGTTACCGATCGGATGGAAACGGTTTTGGAAGTTAAAGATGGCAAGTTAGTTTAGCCCCTACCCGTTCGCCTCGATAGAGGTTCCGCAGGAACCGAGTGGAGAGGTTATTCTTGTCTTGCTTCCAATTTTCTTTTTTTCGATGCCTCGAGAACTTCTTCTTCGCGTTCTCTTTTTTTTGATTCTAACATTCTAATAATAGGTTCAAATAGGGTTGCTCTTTCTGGGAACAAACTCATATGTTTCTTTAACTCATCAATTAAAGTCTTTCCCCCACGGCTTGGATTAGGATTAGCTCCAGCATCAAGAAGTAGCCTAATAGCCTCAATATTATGTCTCCATGCTGCTATCTCTAACATTGTTTCTACTACTCGCACTGAATTAGGATTAGCGCCAGCATCTAAAAACTTTTTTAAAAATTCTAAATCGTTTTTGTAGAGCGCAGCATATAATGCCTGCATGCCAAGATCATTATTAAGATTTAAACGGAGCTTTAATAGTGAATTTATGTGATCTTTTCTTGATAATGTTGAGTCATCCAATCCGCGGTATCGGTTGCCATACAAAGCATAGAGAAAATCATCATTTATCGCGAAAGAGTGGGTGGGATAATATTCTCTAAACCATTTTTTTGCAGCTTCAGAGTCAAACCATACCTGGGCGCCTCGCGTGCGCAATGCCCAAGCAGCCTCAATGCGATTTCCATCGGTCCAATGGTTAGCTAAAATAGCTAATACATTATTCATTACTCGAGGATCATTGATGAGTGTATAAAAATGTTTGCTCGTTTGTGATAATGCTCGGATTGCATTGGCTGCTTCTTCAAGAGACTTCGAATACTTCAGCATACGAATAATATGCGCTTGGAGTTCTAATGGCAATTGTTGTAAAAGTGATGGCTGAGTATTTTTCGGCGTTGGCTTTGGCGGTGCTTCTGCGCCCAGCAATGGCGCAGAGATATAGGCAAGTATCATAAAAAGTAAGTTTTTAAGGTTCTTCATGTCTTAATTCTTTCCTTTAATTTTTTTAGAATAGCGCCGTAAGCAGCTTTAGATTCGGGCAATTGTTCGATAGTTTTTTCTAAGCGTTTAGTTAAAGGAACTCCATCCCGATCTCGTGGATTAGGATCGGCTCCCGCTACTAATAATATATCAATTGCCTTAAGATTTCTTGTCCATGCCGCTCGCTCTAAAAGAGTTATGCCATCTGGGCGACCTCTTGTGTTGGGATCCACGCCAGCCTCTAAAAGTTTTTTAAATAGCTCGAGATCATTCTTGTTTAAAGCTATCCAGGTTACTTGCTCAGCACCCTCTCGGCCTTTAAGATTTAAGCCGAAATTTAAAAGTTGCAAGGCACGCGCTCTATTAACTGGATGATCACTTTGCACTAAAAAAATAAAATCGCGATAAATTTGATAAGCATGTGTTGGATAATGCTCTATAAACCATTGTTTTTTTACTTCATAATTAAACCAATTTTTTGCTCCACGCGTTCGCAAAAGGCATGCTGCGCTGCGGCGATTTCCATTAAACCATCGGTTTGCGAGCAAAGTTATTAGAGTATTGGTTGTATGTTCATCATTGATGAGGGCGTAAAAATGCTTACTAGTTAAGGTTAAGGCGCGTATTGCATTAACTGCTTCTCGCCAAGAGGCTGAGTTTGCCAGAGCATTCACGATAGGAATTTGCAATTCTAAAGGCAGTTGCTGTAAGAGAGAAGATTGTGAGGCTTTGCTCATAGGGGTAAGTGGAGCTTGTGCGCCATTTAAGGGTAGGCACAGGAGTGAAATTATCACAGTAAATATACTTTTAATGTTTTTCAAGCGATAACCCCCCAAGGCAAACCGTCATTTGTATTCTATTTGAATTATATCAGTCTGTGGAAGAAGGCCTCAATAATTTCGTAAAAAAAGCAAAAGAATGCTATTCTGAGATCAAATAGCTCAAAACTTCTCAATTGTTGCGTATATATCATGATTTTAGCGAATAACATTCAACTCTCTTTTGGCTCCCAAAAAGTATTTGATGGCATCTCTTTTACCATCAATGATGATCAGCGTATTGGTCTTATTGGTAAAAACGGCTCAGGCAAATCCACCCTTTTAGAAGCCATCGTTGGCATCCAGCCACTCGATGATGGCACTATTACTATCAGTAAACAAAAAAAGATCGCGTATTTAGCGCAAGATGTGGTGCTCTCTTCTTCACTATCTATTCTTGAAGAAACGCTCACGGCTTTTCAAGATATCGCGGCGGTTAAAGCAAAATTGGCACAACTTGAACAAAAGCTTGAGCAAGATCATGAGCCAGAAGATCTTGAAGAGTATGCAAATCTTTATGAGAAGCTTAATGAATTAGAGCCAGATTTAATGAATGCCAATACCAAAAAGATGCTTTTAGGACTTGGCTTTAAAGAAGAAGATTTTGGTAAACCAGTTGCAGAATTAAGCGTTGGCTGGCGTATGCGAATCGTGCTGGCAAAATTATTACTGCAGAAAGCAGATTTTTATCTGTTTGATGAGCCTACTAACCACTTAGACATCTTTGCAAAAGATTGGTTTTTAGATTTTTTAAAAGAAGCTAAATTCGGTTTTATGATTGTGTGTCACGAGCGCTATTTTCTGGATAAGCTTTGCAAACAAGTTCTTGAATTAGAGATGGGTAAAGGTACCTTTTATCAAGGTAATTTTAGTGCCTATGAAGTTCAAAAAGAGCACAACCGTGCACTTCTAGAATCTGCCTTTATTTTGCAACAAAAAGAGATTAAGCAAAAAGAAGAAAATATTGCCCGCTTTAGAGCAAGTGCTTCGCGTGCAAAACAAGCGCAGAGCTGGATTAAGCAATTAGAAAAGGTGGAGCGCATCGTGTTACCGCCGACCTTAAGAAATATTAGTTTCTCATTCCCCCCGATTGCTCGATCTGGTTCCATGGTTTTAAAAGTAGAGAATCTGGCCTTTGCTTTTGGGAAAAAGCAGCTCTTTAAGAATGTAAATTTTGAAGTTGATCGTGGGCAAAAAGTTGCGATTGTTGCAAGTAACGGCGTGGGTAAATCAACCCTTTTTAATATTATTACCGGTAAATTGCCTCTTCAAACGGGCACGGTGACTTTTGGCTCAAATGTTTCAAATTCCCTCTTTGATCAAGATCAGAATGCCGCGCTTGATGTTCAAAAAACAGTTTTAGACAACATTGAAGGCCATTGCCCTCCGGGAATTACTAATGCTACTATGCGCTCATTTCTGGGGGCATTTTTGTTTAGCGGCGATGATGTTTCAAAAAAGGTAGGCGTACTCAGCGGTGGTGAAAAAAATCGCGTGGGTATGGTAAAAGTGCTTTTGCAAAAAGCAAACCTGCTCCTGCTCGATGAACCTACTAACCATCTTGATCTTGATTCTAAGAAAGTTTTGCTCAATGCATTAAAAGCTTATGAAGGCACTATCTTATTTGTTTCGCATGATCGTGCATTTTTAAATGATCTTGCAACGCGCATTATTGAGCTTACTCCAACCGGCGTTATCAGCTTTGATGGCAACTATGATGAGTATCTGTATTACAAAAAGCAGATGAATATTGGTGAGCAGGAGCAATCTAAAGATAAAAAAGATGTTCGCGCAGAACAAAAAGCTCCGCAAGTAAATCAATTTGAACAAGCGAAAAAAATAAAAACGCTTGAAAAAAAAGTTGAACAGCTTGAACTTCGCATTGATCATCAAGAGCGCAAATTTGCTGATTTAATGTATGGCACTGATGAATATAAAAAAGCAGAAAAAGCATTAGCCGATCTGCGAGCGCAACATCAAGAGACTATGAAAGAATGGGAAGCGCTGCTGGCATCTAAGCAATAAGCTTAACAACTTGTTGAAGTTGCAAAATAAATTGCGTATTCTTCTTAAGATTTAATTGATTTTCTTTTAAGGAGAGCTGACATGAGAAAATTAATAGCGCTTCAGATACTTAGGGCGCTTTTATTGCCATTATCGATAGCTTCTGCACCCAAATATGATTTGGTAGAATCTGCTCAACAGATTCCTGAGGAATTTAAGAGCATCACATTTAGAGAAATGGAATGGCAACTTTCTGGCCATCTTTTTGATAAAAAGGTAAAAGCTTTTTACGAAGAAGAAGAGGTCCGATATCACCATACATGGGCATCAATTCGCACATTAAAAGCCAAGCATCCTAGTAAAATTCATATTGCAGCAACGATAGAAGAAGCACTTAAAGATCCTGATTCCTTTTTTGAATTTGAATTTGGTATTATGAATCATGGACATCTCAATGAACTCTGCCAAAGAAATCGAGACGTTTATGAAAAGCTGGAAGGCCAAGAATCAGGAGCTTGCCGTGGATAAAAATATTCTTTTAATTGTTGCTTTTATGAGCTCGCCTTTATTTGCCGCGCAAGGGCCTCGAGACAATGTGCCATACATTCCGGAATATGATGGGATTCATCGTGACTGGATTAATATCGCTGAAATACCTGAAGAGTGGAAGAAGACCAGTATCAAAGAGCTGTGCCACCAATCTAATCCTCGCCATCCGCATTATGAGCCCGAGGATAGTAGCAAAAAAGCACTTTTTTATATCCGCCAAATGGTGAGATATCATGATTGTTGGAATGTGATTAATGCTTTGCAGAAAAAATTTCCAGAAAAAATTCAGGTGACAGTTGATCATGAATTTGCACAGCAACATCCTAACGCTTTTTTGTATGGCAGCCAAAAGAGAACCAGTTATATGGATATCCAAGTACTGGTAGCAAGAATTAAGCGTATTGATGCAGAGCTCGGAATAAAAAGAACAAATCCAGGAGAATTGGATGAATAAGAAAATAATGTTTTTATCTGTTTTTATATCAGCTCAATTGGTTGCAATGAATACGTCAGATGACGCTGAAAAATGGCCACGTATCTCCTTTGGAATTTTAGCCAGGGAAGTTCGGGCGAATCCAGAAGATGAGCCTAAAATTAAATTTCTACAAGATCAAAGAGTGTACCGCGATGAGGTATTGCGACTTCTAAGGGAAGCCGGAATAGAGGATGCTATTCTGAGACTCAATAAAGAAGAGGATTATACTCCTGCAGATGTTGCCACTGCAGCAAAAAAACTTTTTATGAGCAAGAGATAAAGGCGTAAAATGTCACAAGTGCTGCATAAAAAATCGATCATGCGCAAGACCATTCAGATTGGTAGCTCTACGTTAATGAGCCGATTTTTGGGTATTATTCGTGAACTGTTAATGGTGAAATATCTGGGAGCAGGCGCAGCATCGGATGCTTTCTTAACTGCTTTTAAGATTCCCAGCTCATTGCGTAAAATTTTTGCTGAAGGAGCACTTTCTGCTGCATTTGTGCCTTCTTTTATTACTGCATTGCGCAAAGATAAAGATGAAGCGCATAGCTTAATGTCTTTAGCCTTTATCTTATTTGAGGGAAGTCTTTTACTCTTATGCGGATTAATTATACTTTTTGCTCCTCAAGTGATTGCGGCAATTGCGCCAGGATTTTCTACTGAGCAGGTTGCACTCACTACTCCCCTCTTGCGCATTTTAATGCCGTTTATCTTCTTTATCTCAAGTAGTGCCTTGCTAGCCGGTGCATTACAAGCAGTGGGCCATTTTTTTGTGCCGGCATTTGGACCGATACTGCTCAATATTATTTTTATTGCAGGCCTTCTTTTTTGCTGGATGCTCAAGTTGCCAGTGATCTATTTATGCTTTTTTATTTTGCTGGGGGGGTTGTTGCAGTTTCTGCAGCATTTGCATGCCTATTTTAAGCTCGATTTTGCATTTGGAAGGGTAACTAAAAAAACATGGGATTCATTCTCCAGTATTCTGGCAAAATTCTTTATGGTATTGCTCAGCATGAGCGTGATGGAAATAAGTCTTTTTATTGATACTAGCTTTGCTTCATATTTGCCTGAAGGTTCCATCTCTTTAATTTATTATGCCAATAGATTTGTGGGCATCCCATTGGGGGTGTTTGCGGTTGCATTTTCAACCATACTCCTTCCGCACTTTTCTCGCATTAGTACTTATGCTCCTAAACGTTTGAATTTTTATCTGCTTGAATCGGCAAAACTAGTTTTTTGGGTGACCATTCCCTGCATGTTGGCGATGATTTTATTCTCAGAAAAAATATTCACCACTCTTTTTCTATCTAAATCATTCACACTTGCGCAGGCGCATGAGGCGGGCTGGATTTTAGTAGCTTTTGCGATTGGATTATTCTTTTTCTCATTCAATAAAATAATCTTAAACGTTTATTATGCGCTGCATGAGACCAAAATCCCAAGCATAGTTTCTATCATTGCTACTGCGGTGAATATCGCTTTAAACTTTATGCTTATGAATAGCATGAAGGCAACAGGGCTTGCACTCGCCACTACCATTTCTGGCATTTTGCAGACTGTTTTATTGCTCTATTATTTGCGTAAAAAATTTGGATTCCATTCATATATTCAACAATTTTTTATATTTTGCATGCGGTATGGATTACAATTATTGATAGTGTGCGTTGCCTTTATGCTTGTGTATCTAGGCATAACTGTTACAATTCCATTACTTTTATCCCCAACCATTGCTCGTTTTTTCTTAGAAAAAGTAGGGTATTGGATATGGGTAACACCTGTATCATTGGCGGCAGGATTATTTCTTTATTATTTTAGAAATGTATTTGGCGTTCGATTATATTTCCTCGATTGAAATTCTAACTAAAACTGGATAAGAAATGATTGAACAACAATCGGCAGGCATAGTAACTTACTGCATCAAAGATTATGAAATTCAATATCTTATTTTGCATTATGTGAGCGGCCATTGGGATTTGGCAAAAGGCAAATTAGAGCCCGGTGAAACCAAACTGCAAGCGGCGCAACGAGAATTAACCGAAGAAACGGGATTGACTGCAGAGATTATTCCCGGATTTGAAGAATCTTTGGCCTATGTTTTTAAAGAACGAGGCAAGATGGTAAAAAAGACGGTGACCTTCTTTGTGGGCAAAACTGATGTTCAGAGTGTACGTTTATCCCGCGAGCATCAAGGCTATTTATGGCTTCCCTATGAAAAGGCATATGAAAAATTAACGTATGCTAATGCAAAAGATTTGCTCGAACACGCTCATGAGTTTTTAAAAGCGCATAAATAAACGGGAAAGGTTACTATGAACAGATTAATTGCTTTTATTTTACTTTTTTCACCACTCTATTTCTTTGTGTCATCGAATTCAATGGATCGGCGTCTGCTTGACGCAGACCAGATAGTTCGAAGACGAATAGTGCGATCAGAGGAGGTAGAACTTGCCAATGGACGTTTAATTCAAAGAGTTGCAGGAGTTGAGCTCTGGCTCAATAGAAATGGAAATTACGATCAGCGAGAGATTCAGGATCCTAATAGAAGTTTACAAAGTATTTTATATCGTAATTTTGTAAAAAGTGAGGCGGCAAGAACTGGAGCGCTTCTTCTTGCGGGAGCGTGCATAATTGGCGCAGAAGCTGCGTGCTCAAACGAACTTACCCCTTGGAACAATCAGACGCAGTGCCCCGCATCGCATTCTCCTTCTTTTCAAACTCGTTGGTCCGCTATTTTTTCTGGTTTAGCTGGTGCAACTTTGTGCGGCGGTAAATGCGTTCAATCAATATTGGAATGTTGCGGATTCGATCCAGAAGACGAACAATTCTAAATTAGGGACTTTTATGAATTTCAAAATAACCATTTTTATTGTAACTATTTTTAGTTTTGCAGTATGCCCAGCAATGGAATTAAGAAAGCGAAAAGTGCTATCGAAGCAAGAAATTGCAACCCTCATTAAACAAAATGAAGAAAAGAAAATCGAAGAAAAACGCACAGATTATGAATCTAATGTTTCATATGCCGTTGAGTGCTGTCTTTTCAAAACTGTTATTAGTGGATCTGCGGTAGTCGCATTACATGAGTTTTATAAAAGCTTATAAAATTGAAATAGTTTCCCTAATGCTTTGAATGCCTTTGGTTATAGAAAAATAGCATGTTTTCTGAAAGCGTTGCGTTCAAAGGGTCAGGTTCTTTAAAAAAGCCTATATATCGTATATTTATTTGACAAATGCCCAAAAGCCCGTACTCTTAGTACTATCTTTTCACATAACTTGAATGTAGATCGCGGGGTAGAGCAGTCTGGTAGCTCGTTGGGCTCATAACCCAAAGGTCGCTGGTTCGAATCCAGCCCCC
>CAYMRF010000008.1:0-36116 GCA_964392765.1 uncultured Pseudomonadota bacterium | reverse complement strand
TATCTATCTATCTATCTATCGTCTAGCAAACGATTGTCAATCTTTTATTATCACTTTTATAAGTACATTTAGGCACCTTTTAGGTGCCTCTTTTTATTTTCAAAAGAAAAGGGCTTGCCATGTAATGTAATAAAAATATAAGAATTAACTTCGTTCAAAAAATGAAATCTATAAAAGGAGAAGTCAGAATGCTTTCAAAAAATTTAAATCTTCTATTATTGAGTGCGCTTTTAGCCGCACCAATTTTGTCTCTTTACGGCGATGAACTAATTCAGAGGCCGAAATTAAGTCTAGAACGAATAGAAAAAATCAAAGAAAAGCTTCAATCGCCTAAAAATCAAGAAAAAATTAAAAAAAACAACGAGTGTCGTCAATCTTTACGTGATCTTGAAGACTTTCAAGGCTGGTGGCAAATAACGGGACGCGGAACCTTCTTTGGTTTTGGATTAGGAGCTCCTTTTGCGGGAGCCGGGACCGCCGATATTGATTGTTATATTTTTATTGATACCACTACCGACCCGGTAACAATTAGTACATTAGCTGGCACGCCGTACCTTCCTCGAGAACTTACTAATCTTGATGGCGCAGGCACAATTTCTTTTAATACCTATTATTTGGCAAGTCCTACCGAACTCGTAAATACGATGGATCTAGATGGCGTAGACTTTGATCCAACCAATGGTCAGAGCTGGTGGTCATTGAAACTGCAATCTGATGGTTCAATTGCCGCAAGTATGGATTCACGACCAGAATTCGTAGGCTATTGGTCTTCACAAGCTGCTATTTTCAAAAAAGTTCCAGCTCCTTTGCAACCGGTGCGGCCGTTTGATGATACTAACTCAGCATTCCCAGATGTTACCAATCCGGTAGCTATCGCACAATATATTTACAACGCATTGACCCTCAATCATAATCAACCTCAAAATATTAATTATAATGATACCGACTATCGCACCTTCTATGAAAGAGAAGCAATTTTTGCCCAACTACTAGATGAAGGATTTACCTTTACTACTCCAATACGCCGCCTGCGTGTTTCCCAACCAGGGCAACATTATGTGGCTGGTCTTTCCACCGCTGGCAACCCTCCATTTATAACCACTGATTTAGTAACCGATATTTTTACTGATGGATTTTCATTTGCAACAACAGGAGCAACCGTAGAAATCGGCGGATTTGTTGGTCCTTGGGCTCGCTTGAACGGCACATATGTGAATGGGGTAGCGGTTATAGAAGAGGGAGCTATACCTGATCCAAATTCCACCCATCTTGATATTAACGCAGATCAAACGCGTGGCACATTCAGAAATGTATTTAATCATTTCTTGCTCGATTTTGATTCAAGCGCAATGCCTCATGATGAACAAGGTTGGGGATTAGCAGTGTGCGGAAATCCATATGTACGAGTTACTCATCGCATTACTGCCGATATGGAATATCCGGCGTTTCGTGCAGCCATTGAAGCAATGTTCTTTTTGATGTATCAAGTATCATCACATAATGCGTACAATGCATACTTTCCACCCGGATCACTCTTTTTATTTGATACGTGGGACGAGCTCAAAGTAGCCGCTGCTACCAATAATTTCTGGAGCAGTTCTACTCACCGGGGAGATAATCTCGTAAGAACTCGAACTAGTCAAGCCATACCATCTAGTTTCTATAATAATGTAACATTAGCTGAGCGCCAGATTACCACTTATAATGATCCTTTTGGGTTAACACAAGCTCCCGGATCTACATATGATTATAATATCGTGATGGCAAACTATATTACGCAACCCAAAAATCTGTATTATGCCATCGCAGGAACGCCAGATCTCACTCCCGTTGCTCCAAATGGCGCGCCACTACAGTTCGATCCTGTTGATATTGGTTACAAACCGGCAATTCCAGGCCCTCAAAGAGCTGAATTTGTGGGAGCACTGGGAGATATAACAGTTGTTGATGGAATTCCTCAACCGCAAAATCCTGATCCTACCTATTATAGTCTTGTGGGTGCTACGTCTACTGATGACACTCGCAACTCTAATGCATACTATCTTGGCATTATAGATCCAGCTCTTACTGGCGGTAAAAGGATTGGTTATATACGCTGGCTCGATGCCGTTAATATTGACCCGCTCAGCTTTTTACTCAATTCAACCTTTCCACCCGTGGCTGCAGGACTGCCTCCTTCTCAAGGTGGAACCAATCTGAAATATGGGCGGGAAGCATTATCGCAAGTTTCTGCAAACTATACCCGTTTCTTTAACCAACAAAACTGTGATGCAATTATTTTTGACATGCGAGGCAATAATGGCGGTCTTTTAGAGGTTGCTTTTTCTTTTGCTGAATTCATAGGAGCAGACAGAGCAGCCTTTCACACCTTGTGGTCCAAAAATGATAATGGTAACTCTGATCTGATAGATTTTAGTGACACAACACAATACGATTTCTTTCAAGACTTCATGAATGGCAATACGGTTTCATTTAGACAATTTTATGTAAGTCAAAATGAATCCACTTATGGCGCTGATACTATTTTCCGCGGGTCACCGGGCAATCCAAAGAAAATAATCATCCTCACCGATTATGCATCAGCGAGTGCCGGCGACATAATGCCTCACTTTTTCTTAGGTGAAACTCTTAATGGAGATTTAGGCGCGAATACCACTGGTCTTATTATTGGTGATATTGATGGCCGTCTTAAAGGCGCTGCTTCAAATAGAAACCCGGTACCAGTGAGCGAATTCTCTAATAGATTATACAGTGCAAGCGGCGCTCCTTTCACTCCGATTCGCTATCGTGCTGATTTGGCATCAGGAGAGCCTATCAATGGCGTAACGGACATATTCTATAATCAACAAACAGAAGGCACCGCACCTTCCCCAGCACCAACACTTCAAGGAACCGCCGGTGGCAATCCGCTTCCAAATGATTGGTCAACTAATGCATGGCCAGCGCTTGGATTCATTCCACCATATCCGGGCCTTTTTGATCCTCGTATACCAAAAGGTCTGCCCGTTGCAAATGTTCCTGAAACCGCACGCGATCCGTGGCTAGAACAATGCATTGTATTAGCAGCGTATAGTAACTAGTAAAAATAAGAGAGCTTGTGAATTCACGAGCTCTCTCTTAAAAAGGAAATTATATGAAATTAATTCTTAAGTTGTTATGCGCAGCACTGCTGGTATCTGCAACGCCACCTGCGCAGGCATTTCTTTTTGATCGTTGCAACACGTATGAATGTTCATGCGAACCACTCTATTGCGGTGCATGGGGCTTGCAATTTGATGTCGGTATTCGTCCCATTATCTGGACCGGCAGAGATTCAATCAGTCTCGTGAACTGCTTTACTAGCCCAATTATTTCTGCCGTAAGCATTCCTAAATTTTCAAATCTCTTCCATCTGCCATGGCAAATTGGTGGGCAATTAAGCTATGCACTTTCAACTCATACCAATGTTTTTACCGAAGTGAATTATGCACAAGCAAAAGGTAAAAAATCTACAACACTCACCGCACTTGGATTAGCGTTTGCTCAGCCGAGCAAATATAAACTTGTGGAGTGGTACGTGGGTGCCCATTATTACTGGGATCGCATGTTATGGTGCGGCGCCATTGCGCCATTCATCGGTGGCAAAGTGGGCCTGATCCATCACAAAAATATCCGTGCATCCATTGTTAACAATGCATTGCTGAACTTCCCTGATGCTATTGGATGCGCCAATGCCTCAAATGTTTTCGCACGCAACACGGTATTTGCCGGTGGTGGTTTAGTGGGTCTTGATTATTGCTACTGCGGCAATTGGTCTTTTGTATTGACGGCTGAAGTAGTAGTATCCTGCGCGCCCTGCAGCGTGAATATTCTGCAAACGCCAACCATTGATATTGGAGTAACTAATCCGGCGATCGTAGGCGGAATCCGTAATGAGATCGCTTTCCCCATCACTCTTGGCGCGAAATATAATTTTTAATTAAGCGACTTCTTTTTTAAAATGGTCGCCAGAGATTTGCCAGTGTAGGCAAATTCCTTTGGCGGCCATTTTATTTTTTTAATATAGTTTCTTCAAGAAACCAATAGACCGCCCCATCCCTCCTTTTTTTACCCCCCTCTAAGAGTGAAAAAACCCTTGAATTAAGGCCATTATATCTGCTAGTATAGGGTTAGGACCATGCCCCATAGGGGGGCGGGAATATGTTTAACCATTTAGGGAGGATTTATGAATATCAGAAATTATTTTATCGCACTGGTTGCCATTGTAGCCTTTACGGGCCTTGCAAATGCTATGGAACCTAAAAGATCTTGGGATCATATATGGCAAAGATCAATGAACAATGGTATTGAAAAATACTATCACGGAACGGGAAAAAACGAAGTTTATTACCAACGTGATGCTAATGGCGAATATTCAAGCAACGTGCCGTTTGTAGGCGGCGAAAGAATACGACCTCAAGAAGGAGTTCGAGCTCCGCAAAGAGCGCATTCACAAGCAACCTTGCAAAGAATGTTTGAATCACGAAGAGACGCGTATAATCGCGCACATCCTGCACAATAAATACTATCTTAAAAAAAAGAGCGGCTTCATAAAAATAAGCCGCTCTTTTTTAATCTAAAAATAAATTTATTCGCTTTTGCCCGTGAAAATCAAAGCAAATTCTTTTGCAATTTTAATTAAATCCTCTTTAATCTCATCGCTCACATCTTGCGTTTGCTCAATCACATCATAAACCGGTCTATAAACCGATTTAGTGAAACTTACAAACTGCGTAGCAAATGCATGCACCTTTTTCACTTCTATTGCATCAAGGAAGTTCTCTTTGAGCAAGAAAAGCATTAATGATTGATCCACAAAACTATACGTAGTATATTGCGGCTGCTTGAGCAGTTCTATAATGCGGCCTCCACGCGCTAATTTGCGCTGAGAAACCTCATCAAGCTCCGTACCAAATTGCGCAAAATCGAGCAGCTCATGATACTGCGCAAGCTCTAAACGTAACGCTTTGGTCATCCGCTTAATTGCCGGCGTTTGCGCAGCACCGCCCACACGAGAAACTGAAAGTTCAACGTTTACAGCCGGACGCACGCCTTGATTGAATAAGCGGGTATCTAAGAAAATCTGACCATCAGTGATGGAAATTAAGTTGGTTGGAACATAGGCAGTGATATCATCACTTTGAATTTGCACGATTGGCAAAGCGGTGATAGAACCGCCTGATGCTAATTTGCCCGCACGCTCCAGCAAGCGAGAGTGCAGATAAAAAACATCGCCCGGATACGCTTCACGCCCTGGTGCTCTGCGCAAGAGTAAAGACATTTCTCGATATGCTACCGCGTGGTTTGATAAATCATCATAAATAATCAAAACATCTTTTTGCTGATCACGGAAAAACTCTCCAATGGTGGTCGCAGAATAGGGCGCCAAATATTGATTAAGCACCGCTTCACTGGAATCAGCGCTGATAATAATGGTGTAATCTAACGCGCCTTTGTCTTCCAATTCTTGAATAATACGCGCTAAATTTGCTTGGCGCTGTGCAATAGAAACATAAATACAGATTACGTTTTTACCTCGTTGATGCACAATGGTATCAAGAACCACCGCAGTTTTGCCGGTATTACGATTACCAATAATCAATTCACGCTGGCCGCGGCCCACTGGCACTAATGCATCGATTGCAAGAATTCCTGTTTCTAATGATTCATTAACCGGACTTCGTTCAGTAATGCCTGCAACGGCTGATTCCACTGGAAGCATTTTCTCCGCTTTAATTTCACCCAATGCATCGATGGGTTTACCCAATGCATTAAGCACTCGGCCGAGCATTGCATTTGAAACCGGAACTCTAAATACATCATCGGTTCTTTTTGCAACCTCTAATTCTGCAACGGGGATGCTGTTATCAAGCAAAAATACTGCAACTGAATCTTCATCAAGATTAAAAATAATGCCGCTGTTGCCGCCCTCAAATTCGATGAGTTCGCCATACATCGCTTTTTTTAATCCATGAACCAAGCAGATATTATCACCTACTTTTATAACCAGACCAATTTCTTCCAGCTTCTCATCTGAAAGGCCTTTAAGCGCCTTTTCAAATAATGAGACAAGATCAGTTGTTTTAATGTTCATATTGTTTCCTAAGTTTTTATTTCGTTCGTCCTTCGATATGCTGCTACGCAGCTACTCAGGATGTGTGTTAATTTACACATAGTGAGTGATTGCGAAGCAATCGTATCGAACTACTCTTTCAAGCATTTCTCTACTGCACGAAGCTGCTTGGCAACTGAATACTCCCAAAGATGTTGCGCGCTTTGCAATCGAATGCCTGCAATGAGTTCCTTATCAGGTACTTGTTGTGCAAGAATAGTATGATTAGTGTTATCAGCAAGAAACTGCTCCACTGCTTTTAAATCTGCATCATTAAGCGGGGCACTACTACGCACTTCAAAAAATTCTATGTTTGCTCGTTCTTCATAAAGCTCAACCAAAAGGCGCAATATATCATTGATTAAATAGGAACGCTTTTGTGAAATTAACACAGCAATTAATTGCTTAAAAACTTCAGGCAACGCAAATTTTTCAATAAGATAATCTTGCAATGCGTGTGTTTTTTTTTCATCATCAAGTAAGGGTATTTTGAGCATAAGAAAAACTTCATCATGCTGATCCAAAAAAGTAATTGCTTGTTTAATGCTATCAATGGTTTCAAGTTGAAGCGGAAACACATTCAAAAAGGCGAGCGCATAACGCCGTGCAATCATATGATTATTATTCATGATCGATGCTTCCTTTTGAGCTTCTCAACTATTTCATGCACATACCGCTGGCCTTTTGGTTGATCAGCAAACTGCTTTTCTAAGACCTCTTTTGCATCGCGTACTAATTGGGGTGCTAATTGTATTTTAAGTTCATGCGCTGCAACAGAAACATTTTTAAGATTAACGCGCTCTGACGCTCGCGCTGCAAAAATCTTATTTTCTTCTTGCGCTTTATGGTGATTACCGGCTACAGCCTCATTCCATTCATTAACTTTCTGCATAAGAAGTTGTGTGTGCCGCTCTTGCATCCGACGCTGATCATCAAGATCTCCTGCCTTGCCTTCAAGAAAATATCCCTGCTCTTCTAATCCTTTGAGCACAGCTTCCTTTTGGCTTACTTTTTCTTCTAGGGGACTTTTTATATATTTGCGATACGCATAATAACCCACCGCTGCAAGAACCGCCAAATTAGCAAATCGAAAAAAAACAGAAACCCATGAACTATCGGACATGATCAATCCTATTTATGAGCTCAGTAGTTGCTTGTTTAAGAGTACGGGCGATTACACTTTGATCAAATTCCGGCTTAACAAGGGCAGCGCGAGGAGAAAAAAAATGTGCAGGCTTTAAAGAAGGAGTATTCTCTTTAAAATGATCTTGGGCTGATTGCCATTGAGCGCGCAACTCTTGTTCTTTTTGTGCCACCAGGGTACGGTTGGCCTGAACCGTATTCAGTAATGATTCTTGAAAATCATCTTCGGCCTGAATCTGCGCAACAATCGGCTTGAAAAATAAATACTTAATAAGAAAAAACGCAATAAAGAAGTTAATTGCTTGAACAATAAGCGTAAAATTTATAAATGCCATGCGCCTACCCGCTTGCGTTGATTTGCAATTTATTTACATGGTAGCAGCAAGATAGATCAAGGCTGCTGCAGTTCCGGCAACAATCAAGCCCTGCGTTTCAATAACGCCCATAGCTAAAAACATGAGTGTTCTAATCTTACTCGCGCTTTCTGGGTACTTTCCGAGATTTTCGCATGCCTTCATTCCAATTGCCCCTTGACCAAATGATGGACCTAAGACACCAATCCCTACTGCAAGTCCTGCGGCGATACACGCTGCGGCTTTTGCATAAAAAATACCTTCAACCATGTGCATAAACCTTTCTATAGAATGGCTCTTATATATTGTATTAATGTAATAACATAGCGCATCTCTAATTTTATTCTAGTTATTACCGGACTTTTTTTACAAGAATTTTATCACCTATTGCATTCTACAAATCAATAATTACAAATAAGTCATTATTTAAATATTTTTCTTTAAATAATATTGTTTCTTCTGAACGCCAAACCTGCCGAGACCCTGGCAATTTGTCTTATCAATCAAAATAGGCTACCATACCTAAGTACCTTCAATACCCCTTAATAAAATGAAAATAGTATCTTTATGAATCTCTTGAGATATTTCTCTTCTTTTTTATTCATTGGTTTGATGCTCTTTTATCAGGGATCAGCCGTCGGCATGGATGATGGGTCCCGCGATGCTTTTGATGATCTTATTGCATTTACCGATACGGAAGCCGGGAACCAATTGCTTGATGAAAGCAGCTTTGCCGTAACGCGTCAAGCTTCAAAGTTAGATGTTGTTAATCTCCTTAATGAGTTAGGGTTCTTCCCACTCTTACAAACCAACTTTTTTTTAAGAACCAATATTTTAAGAAGCCGAAGTCTTCTGGATTATCCTGATTACTTTCCTTGGCGGTATGATAAAGATAAGCGCGCTGTATATATTGATCTCTTCTTTAACATAACTCCTCGCATGAACTTCAGCAAAGAGAGCAGTAATATTTGTAGCTATTTGGCAGTAGCAGATCCGGCATTTGTGGCAATCGTAGACAATATTTTTAAAAATGCTCGAAGCCTTATTGGTGATGCATTACCCCTGGAACGGGATCAATTTTTACGCTTAATCGATCTTTTTAAAACCTTTACGGTCCAAGAACGGCGCTTAGGTTTGATGCTTGGGGGCAAGACTACTTTCAATCGCTGGCATTTTCATATCATGGCTCCCTGGTATTATTTAGAACGCAACCATTTTGTGGATCAAAAAACGCAAGACGATATTGAAGCGCTCATGACCGATATCTTTGGGCCTCCCGCATCACCAGAAGCAGCAGCGCTTGCGCTCAAGCGACAACATGCGTTTGAAGATAAGTATTTGATCAGCGATAAATTTGGTATCGGCGATACACGAATTTATTGCGATTATCCCCTGATTAAGAAAAAATACCTCTCATCTCGCGTGGGCATTTTAGCAACAATCCCAACCGCCTTTGCGATGAAAAAAGGATTGAAAGGATCCAACTTTACTTTAGTACAATATCCGCCTTTACTCGACTTCCAAGAAGCTATTGATGCGGGGTTAGCGGCTGGACAAGGCCAGCCTATAGGGGATGTTCAAGCGCTTAATTATGCTTTAAATGTTTTATCTAATTTTAGTGCTATGGTTCTAGATGCCCCCTTGGGCAACGGCGGCCATTTCGGTTTGGGTGCTTACGTGCGTAATCGCACACCCTTGAGCTCTTTAGTGAAATTTGATTGGGCCCGCCGCACCTATATGCGCAGCTTTATTTCTTTAGAATATCTATTCCCGGCAACTGAATGGCGCAGCTTCCGAATTCCGGTACAAGAATCACTCTTTAATCAGCGAGACCTTACCTTTATTGATGATGATACCGCCGAAGATCAAGCAATCATCAATAGCAATTATGAATTTATTGCACAGCAATTAACCGATCGCTTATTCCCGCGCCCATTTCTCACCACGGTATATCCGGGGTTAATATTCCGCTGGAGCTCTCAATTTATCTATGAAGGGGATTCTGCCGGATTCACGTTTGGTACGGATACCTATGTGCGTAATAAAGAATCCTTTGGTAACATTGATGCTACGCCAGGCGCTAAAGCGATTATTAGCATTGATAGAGCACGCGCACCATTCTCATATCAAAGTAAAGTATGCGCATCAGTATTTGGCAAGATTGATAAGCCTGACCGCTTATGGACTGTGGGATTGATTGGCGATTATACATTTATGAATAAGGGAATCGGGGCAGATTATTCGCTTGCATTAAAAGCCAACGTAGTCTTTTAAAATTAAGAGTAGTTACGAAGTACATCATTAAAACTCATAAAGGATAATTTTATGAAAAAATTACTAGTATTAAGCTTGTTTGCGACATGCCTTGCCTCAGCATCAACCAATGAATTTCCACCGCTTACTTTGGAAGCAGAAATTTTAGAAATCGTGGATGACTTTCCCCTCGGCGTGAATCCCGATACGGTTGGCATGATTATGAAGCTGCGCCGTGATTTAAATAAGCGCCGCTTTGGTAATAAAACTTCCAGTGGCGTAGAAGGCTTCTATTCTTTTGAAGGCAAAAAATGGACATTGCAAGCATTGATTGAACTTGAATTACAATTAATGAAAAGCAATTCTGTAGCAGACCAAAAACGTCTTGCTTCTCTTCAAGAACTATTTGGCACTATTAAAGATGAATTTATCGATTTAGTAAAACCATTCTTAGCAGATGCTCGCGGCGCAAAAGGCCAAATGATTGTTTTAATCAGTGAATGGGCTTCAAAAGCTGGCCGCCAAGATAGCCAATTGCTCAATTGGAGCACCACTCGAGAAGGTGAAGAAACCACCGCAGTTTACAGCAAAATTCATACGGTAAAAGCCTTTGATCAATTCGTTGCTGATCTTCTTTATTTCTTAGAGACATTACTTCGCAGCTGCCCAAAAGCCTGCGCACACTTTAAACAAGTGATGGAACAAAAACAACAACAAAATCAATCCTCCTCCGCCAAGGCTACAGCGGACAGGGCAGCTTAATTTAAAGAATCACGATGCATGATACGGCAGAACTTAAAGGCATTATCGACCGTTTTCTATTTCAAAATAATGAAAACGGTTATGCCGTACTGAGTCTGCAAATCAATGAAGAAACTAAAATCACTGCCACGGGCTACTTGCCTAATTTGCAAGCTGGCCAAGAGGTAGTACTACGCGGCACCTGGATTACCCATCCTAAATTTGGCAAACAATTTGAAGCCAAAGAATGTGTGGCGCAAGTGCCTACCAGCATAGTAGGTCTTAAAAAATATCTGGGCTCGGGCCTTATTAAAGGGATCGGGCCCGCGTATGCAGAAAAGCTCGTAGATTATTTTGGTGAAGTGGTTTTAGATGTAATCGATAAAACGCCTAACCGCTTGAATGAAGTTCCTGGCATTGGGCCAAAGCGAATCGAGCAAATCGCTAAAGCATGGCAAGATCAAAAAGAGATCTCGAATGTGATGGTTTATTTGCAAGATAAAGGCATTTCCACTGCCTACGCCGCTAAAATTTATAAAACATATGGGCAAAATTCAATTGCGGTTCTCACCGAGAACCCGTATCGCCTTGCTGATGAAATTTGGGGCGTTGGTTTTAAAATGGCGGATCAAATTGCGCAAGCGATTGGCATTCCGCGCAATTCCTTAAAGCGAGTCAAGGCCGGAATTGTTTTTTCTATCACCAATCAGATTGGCCAAGGCCATTTATATGTGCTGCTTGATGCCCTTAAAGAAGAAGCACAAACATTACTCGAACTCGATGCACAAGAATGCGCAGCATTAATAAAAAATGCCCTTCACGATCTCTATAATGAAGAAAAAATAAAACTAATCTCTACTCAAAATCAGCACTACATAACACTTACTCATTATTATTTTTCAGAAAAAAGCACGGCACAAAAATTATTACATTTACTGCAATATCCCCCGCATCATACGATTAATAGTAATGAAGTTTATCAAGCGTTGCGTGCACCAAATCGGCAAGAGAGTATTTCCCTTAATGATGATCAGCAGCAGGGCATACTTGCATGCTTGCAGCATAAGGTCACCATTATTACTGGCGGCCCGGGTACCGGTAAAACAACGCTCATTAAAAAATTACTCTCCATTCTTGATGATCATACACTCTCGTATAAACTTGCTGCTCCAACCGGACGCGCGGCAAAACGGATCACCGAGGGAACTGGAAGATTTGCGCTCACCATCCATCGTCTTCTTGAATTTGATGCGATGAGTCGCGGATTTTCGCGCAATGAGCAAAATGCCCTCCAACTTGATTATTTGATTATTGATGAAGCTTCAATGATAGATATTTTTTTGGCTCATGCAATTTTAAAAGCAATGCCTTTCACCGGCCATTTGATATTAATTGGTGATGTGGATCAATTACCATCAGTGGGCGCAGGAAACTTTTTAAATGATCTTATTGCAAGTGGCAAGATCCCTACGATTCGACTCAAAGAGATTTTTAGGCAAGCGCAAGATAGCATGATTATTGTGAATGCCCATCGCGTGAATCAAGGCGAATTTCCGACTTCAGCTCTGCCCGATTCCAAAAAAGACTTTTTATTTATCAAAGAGAATGATCCCAATTTAGTACAAAACCATTTAGATGAATTATTGCTCAAACGTATTCCACGTTCAGGAATTAGCGCGGTAGACGCAATGGTGCTGGTACCAATGAATCGCGGCATCGTGGGCACTCAACAAATTAATATGCATTTGCAAAAAGTGCTTAATCCTCTGGTGGATGCTTCTAAGCAAATTTCTCATGGATTGTATAAATATCAAATGGGCGATCGCGTGATGCAGATTCGCAACAACTACGATAAAAATGTTTTTAATGGCGATACGGGTATCATAGAAGATATTAATATCTCTGATAAAATTATTTTCGTAAAATACTATGATCGCATTGTGGAATATGAAACAAGCGAACTTGATGAATTAGTGCTGGCGTATGCAATCTCTATCCATAAAAGCCAGGGATCAGAATATCCGGCGGTTATTATTCCGATTTTTATGCAACATTTCACCCTCTTGCAACGCAATCTTATTTACACAGCACTGACACGCGCAAAGAAATTATGTATTATTATTGGGCAGCCCAAAGCGCTTGCTATGGCTATTAAGAATAATAAAAGTTTAGCGCGCACCACTTTTTTAACACAATTTTTGACTACTGATTTGCAATGCAGATAAAAGCACCACACATCCTATCCTTCGACAAGCTCAGGATGAAATCCGCCGCTGTAAGCAGCGTATCGAAGGACGCATTATTATTTATATTTTTATTCATACCCTGCATGAATCATGCATGGCTCTTTAATGCGCCACCCCAAAAACCATTCGTGCTCTTACTAGAAGCAAGTGGAGACACTGCGCATCCAGGCCGCAGTATTGATGATAGCTTTGAGAGCGCCATTACCTTTGAGATTGCGCAGACCATTAAACAATTATTGCTCGCACAATACCCCAACATAAAAATCTTACTCAATCGCACCGCAACAGAAACAGTTACTCCACTTCAAAATGCAAACTTTGCCAATAAACTTGATGTTGATTGCTATATCAGCATTCATGCGTTTGCAGAAACTGAGACAAAGCCTCGGGTATATCTTTATCAATTTTCCTATGGTGATAATTTTATTGCTAAAGATTCAGGCTTAAGCTTTTTTCCCTTTGATAAAATTTATCTGCTTAATCAAAAGCAATCTACCAATTGGGGCCAAGAACTAAAACACGCTTTTGAAAAAAATAATTCATGGGTAGTCCAAGGCATTTACGCTCTACCTTTTAAACCATTGATTGGTATTAAAGCTCCGGCGATTGGCATTGAAATCGGATTAAAAAATAGATCTGAATGGCGCAATTATTGCCAAACTTTAGTAAATGGAATTGCAACCATAATAAATACTCGATGAAAAACGTTCGTATCCCTCGAATCGTCCTTCGGACTCCTTCGGGACGAACGTGTACAAAAAGAAGTTTAAACCTACTGATACGCTTGTTGACTCTATAGAAATGCAAAAATTTAAATCCGTTCGTCCCGAGGGAGCAAAGCGATTCGAGGGATACGAAACACAAGTAAAGAATTATTATGTTAACATTTTATGTATATATACTTAAATGCAATGATGGATCTTTTTATACCGGACATACTGATAATTTGGAAAAAAGAATAGCCGAACATGAAGCAGGCAGTTATGAAGGGTACACAGCAAAAAGATTACCGGTAATGTTAGTTTTTGTTGAAGAGTTCGCAAGCCGCTCAGAAGCCTTAGAAGCTGAACGTAAAATTAAAAATTGGAACAAAAAAAAGAAAGAAATTCTTACTACGCAAGGTTGGCAAGGGTTTATTCTGAATCGTTCGTATCCCTCGAATCGTCCTTCGGACTCCTTCGGGACGAACGAAGTTTAAAAATATCTTAAGAGTTACTATGAATAATAAAAATTACTTCCTCATTTGTTTAGCCGCATTCATGCTCAGCCTTTTATTGTTTGCCTACCATAAAGAATGTATCATTCTTAATCTGAGTACCGCTCAACCCATTGCTGCAGAACCCCAACTGGCTTCAAAAAAACAAACTATAACTCTAAATTTTTGGCAGCAAAATAGTTGGCATACCGAACAGGTTTCATTATTACTTTCCGATAATAAAGCAGCCAATATGCAGCAGGTGGTGAGCCGTTGGTTGCAGTTATTGCATGAAGAGAAAATCACCAAAAAGAAGGTTGCCTTGCAATCAGCAACCATTACATTTGATAAACAAGAATTGATCATTTCATTTGATCGCGCACCTTGGAATAAAGAAAGTAGCACGTATGAAAAATGGATGGTAGTTGAAGGATTGTTCAAAACAATTAAAGCTATCGATTCTTCAATCAAAAAAGTGCGATTTTTGGTAAATCAAATTCCATTGCAAGATCCGCATCTTGATTTTACTAATGCATGGCCAATAAGCGGATTTGCTCAATAAGATTTAGGCTAGAAAGTTACTTTCTTGCACTTTGACTCCAATTTTAAGTTCCAAACTCTTGTTAATTATAAGAGGCGGCAAAAAAGGTGGCTGTTGAATTTCTTTATTTTTAATCTGAGTCTGTATGAGTTCTCGCGTGATAATTCGTGGTATTTCGGCCGGCATATTAAAACGAGCTAAAGTAATATGAGGAAAATATTCTTCTTCAAACCCAAAAATTCCCTGAGGGAACTCTTTTTGTAGCGCAACTAACAAGCTATTTTTAAATTCTCTTAAATTTTCCATATCATATTCGGCGAAAAAATATTTATAAATTACGGCCAAACGTTTGAACGGCAAAGTAATATTTTTATCTGCTAATGCCGAAAAAATTGCCGTCCGTATTCTATCAGGGATATCAGTAACCCAATCACTGAGGCAAAATTCTATATATGAAATAGTAAAGTGATAATCCTCAGGAATACAAAGAATAAGATTATCTTCTGGATTGTTTAAAATTTTTTGAATACCTGAAGTTTTAACTACGCCCTCTAAACTATTTTTAAATGAAGGGGAATAAAGCATCGCTGCAACACTATAAACTTCAGTTTTTTTAGCCATTATTTTTCACTTAAGTACACTCAAAAAAAATACCAAATCATTTATTCAAAAGTAATACCTGTTTGATTAAATTTACCCTTCGAAATAGCTTCCAACCCGCATACAATAATGTTATCAGCAACCGGAAATATCTCAGTTCCTGGGTACACAATAATCAGCCCGTGCAACGAAAGATCTTTTAAAGCAATATGCATTGATCTGGTAGTAGCCGGTCTATCGGAGTATTTAAATTCAAACCCGATCCGTTTACCATTTTTAATAATTAACAAATCAAGCTCTGCTTGCCCTTGAGTTCCCCAAAAATAACATTCTTCCGCTTGTGCTTGGAGGGTACGAATAACTTCCTCTAGTGCAAACGCTTCCCAAAAAGTACCCAAGCGTGGCCAATTATGGAGTTCTTTTTCATTAGGAATGCCAACTAAAGTATTTAGGATGCCACTATCTCTAAAATATATTTTTGGAGTTTTCACTTGACGTTTATCTATATTTTCAAACCAAGGCACTAAAATACGAACCATAAAAGTTCCGGCCAGAATATCAAGATAATTACGCGCAGTATGATTTGAAATTCCCAAAGATTTACCTATTTCACTCGCATTGAAAACTTGCCCATGATAATGCGAAAGCATAAGCCAAAATCGGCGAATTTGTTCAGGAGGAATAGAAAAACCAAGCGCAGGAATATCACGCTCCAAAAATGTCCTAATGTAACTTTGGCGCCATAGATAACTTTTGCTATCAGTTGCTGCTAAATACGAAAGCGGGAAACCTCCTCGTAACCATAGACGAGAGCTATCTTTTGTTTCCGCTAAACTAAAAGGAGGAAGCTCTATGTATCCTACACGCCCTGCAAGAGTTTCGGATGATTGTTTAATAAGATCTCGGGAAGCGCTTCCCAAAATTAAGAATTTTTTACCGTAATCTTTTTTATCAACTAATACTCTTAAAACAGGAAATAAGTCGGGAATCCTTTGAATCTCATCAATAACAATCAATGTCGCTTTTGTTTGAGTTAAGGCTATCATCGGATTTTCTAATCTGAGTAAATCAATGGGATTTTCCAGATCAAAAAATTGAACCTTCTCATTGGCAAAATATTTTTCTACATAGGCATGCGCTAATGTAGTCTTTCCTACCTGGCGAGGCCCAAGAAGGGCACATACGGGATGAACTGAAAATTGTTCTTCTATCTGAGATAAATACTCTTTTCTAACCATTATTTTCCTTGAAAAATGGAACCTCAACTTCCAATTTACAAGGAAAATTCCTTAATTACAATAGCCCCTCGTTTCGCTTTCTATACCTACTTATGATCCGGGATAGGGACTCAGCCACAACGACACTACCAGAGATAAGCTAGGCATGAAGAGCTTTTGAGAAGGGCAGAAAGATTATTTACTATATGAATATAACCGACAACATCAACAATAATAGATTTTAAGGTTCGCACATCGCGGGCCTTTATCATATTCTAAAATCACTCCGCAATAATTTCTTCTAATATCTATAAAAACATGCTATATCAATGACTTATTATTATTCAGCACCCTTCGATACAAAACCTTCGGTTTTTACTCAGGGCGAACGGAGGCAGAGTTTACCCGTTCGTGGTGAGTGATTGCGCAAGCAATCGTATCGAACCATTTTGGGTATACCCATCAAAATAAAAGCTCTGCTTTTATAAAAGGATAGCATGCATTTTAGAAGCCTCTTCATTATTCTTATAGGTCTGTTTTCTACTACTCTCAAAGCTGATAGGTTCAGCGAAATTGCCGAAGCGCATAACATTCTTAATCGATTTGAGCTTATGTGGTCAAATAAACCATTTCCCATCGACATGAAATTGTTTGGGTACGTTAAAAACGAAGGTATTTTTGATACCCGCCAAAATTTTGCTCTTAGATCAGGGCAGTTCCTTTATTTTCCTCTAGAAAAATTGCCTGACGTGATTGGAGCAGACATTAATGGGCGAGGCGATTTTGATATATACGCCATTGAATCGCGTCTTGATTTTGAGATGCTGGGACCAGAAATTGGCTGTTTTAAAAGCCGTGCATTTATTGAAGGGGATTTCTTTGGTAGAACAGAGCCTACCGTTAATACCTTTAGTTTGCGAGAAGGATATCTTGAACTTACTTCTGAAAATTTAGATTTTCTTGCCGGCCAAGCATATCACCCTATTTGCATTCCCATAGAATCGCCCAATACCATCTCTTTCAATAGTGGCATTCCTATGGTTCCTTTTGCACTCTGCCCTCAATTTAGAATAGTATATCATGATCAATATAAAGAATTTCTTTTTGCATCCGTTGGATTTTTAGGCGATCGTCCTTTTGGACTTGCCGGGGGTGCCGATAAAGTATTTCGCGATGCTATGATGCCCGATTTTTATTGGATGGCGAAGTTTAAGCTTGATGATTTAAATTATTTGGGTGTTGGCATTGATGTGATGCGCCTTATTCCACGATTAGCATCAAATCTAAATTATAAAGAAGATTATGGTCTCACTTGTATCTCAACAGATTTTTTCTTACGTTTTGAATATGATGATTTTGTTACCTATTCAAAATTTATGTATTCGCAAAATGCTGCAACGTACGAGCTTATCGGCGGCATTGCCGTACACTCTATTCAGCCATTAACCGATTTGCGCACATGGGTGCCACTCCAAACGGTAGCTTGGTATGTAGAATTTATTAAACAAGGATATTTAGAACCAGCTTTATTTATTGGCGTAGCAAAAAATTTAGGCGCACATAAAACGATTATTCCTGAAACGCAACCTATCGTGAGCCGTTTTGGAATTGGCATAGATATTGATACGGTTTTTAGAGTAGCGCCACGACTGCGCTGGTACTTAAATTCATTTATTTTGGGAATCGAATACGAATATACTCGCGCTGCATATGGAACTCCTGATGATCATGGCAGAATTAAAAACACGATTCCTGTTGCGAATAATCGATTTCTTTTTGCTACCTATTATGTTTTTTAGATTAAGGATTGTATGAAAATTACTATATTAAACTTTTTTGCAAAATCTGTAGCCGCATTAAGAATCGACTCTTTCCGTTCGTTTCGAGCAAGGCTTTGGCCGAGTCGAGAAATGAGTAAAAGACTTCTCGACTTCGCGCTGCGCGCTCCGCTCGAAGCGAACGGGAGGAGATTTATTTTAACGTTCATAATCTCAACATCTATAACCCAGTTATATGCCGATCAATTTAGTGTAATCGCTGAGCGCCGAAATGTTTTAGATCATGAAATAAAATCAGCCACGTGGGCAATCGATAAAATACCGATTCAAATAGATATTTCCGGTTACGTTAAAGCCGAAGGTATTTTTGATACCCGTCAAAATTTTACCGAACGCGATGGACATTTTCTTTTTTTTCCACTCAATCGCTTAGCCGACGTTAATGGTCGGGATATTAATAGTCGCGGTGATTTTGATGAATACGCAATTCAAAGTCGTATTCGTTTTGAAGCGTTTGGCCCTGAAGTTGGAAGTTTTAGAAGCAGAAGTTATATCGAAGGAGATTTTTTTGGCACCACTGATGATACGCTTGATAGCTTTCGCATGCGCCATGCCTATTTATGTTTAGAATCAGAAGATTTTGATTTTTGGGCAGGCCAAACATGGCATCCCATCTATTTTCCCGTTGAAGCGCCCGACACAATCTCATTTAACACCGGTACTCCCATCGATCCGTATATACGTTCACCTCAATTTAGATTTGTCTATCATAATGAACAATTTGATGTAGTAGGCGCACTTATGGGCTTCGTAGGAGCCCGACCTTTTGGCCCCCTTGGCCCGGGTGATAAATACTTTAGAGATTCGATCATGCCCGATATGCATTTGCAAGCGCGCTATAAATGGGATTGCTCGCAGCAATTCATAGGAGCAGGCATCGATTTTATGCGCATCACGCCCCGTTTGGTAAGCAACCAAAACTATAAGGATGTAAACCCTTTTAATGCGTTTTCTGCAATTCTATATTCCCGTTTTGCCTACGATAACGTGGTTCTCTATAACAAATTTTGTTACGCGCAAAACGCGGCTATCTGGGATATGATTGGCGGGTATGGGGTTCATACGGTTGATCCGATTACCGATAGTAGAACCTATGCACCGTTGCGCACCATTTCTTTTTGGTCTGAGCTCATTCTTCAAGGTCCTATCGAGCCGGCACTCTTCATTGGCTTTGCAAAAAACATTGGTGCCGGCAAAACGATAATTCCTACTATTGACGATGAAATCACAGTCTATGGCATTGGCACAAATATCAAAACAGTGTTTCGCGCATCACCACGCATTCGATGGTATATTAAATCATTTGTAATTGGTACAGAAGTTGAATACACACGCGCAGCCTATGGTGCCTTAGATGACTTTGGAAATGTAGTTAATACCATTCCAGTAGGTAACGTGCGATTTTTATTTGCGACCTATTATATTTTTTAAAAGCGCTCTTTATCTTGCAAATTGCTTTGTCTTTAGACGATTCTGAATTTACAGATACTTTATAATTCAAGGATCTTCATGAAGCGATTTTGTATAGTTTTTATTATTGCATTTTCATGCAATTTATTAGGAATGAAGTCACCAACAAAGCCTCAATCAATCGTATTCTTTCGAGGAATGAGTACATTGGGCAAAGGGGCAATCTGCCAAGAAATAGTGAAACAAGATGCACGATGGCAAATTGTCAGCGATGACGACTGCGCTATGGAAACAGAGCTTGCTCTTTGCAAAAAACAGTTTCCAGAACAATTTGCAACTATCGCAGAAGTTATTGCCTCTGAAAATCTTTTCCACGCCATTAAGCATAATGAAGTACTGTATAAACCAGAAATGACCGGAAAACAACGATTCGAAGTTGATCACGCACTTGCACATATTCAGCGCATTTATAATACTCCTCCCGTTTATGATAAAGAAGAAGTCAAAAAAAATACAAAAGAGCTCATTAAAACGCGCATTAAACAAGCTCTCAACAATAAGTATAACGTGATAAGTGATAGCTGGATGTTAGGTGAAGCAGATTTTAAGGAATTTGGCCAGCACTATAAAGTTATCACCGCATTTTGCTATATACCTCTCAACCTACTTATTGAGTCACTCATTGAAACCGATAGTGAAGCGTTAAAAACCGGGAACTTAAAAAATAAACGTTTCTTTTGGCATATACTCAATTCATTTGAGCGGCTACTTAAGGGTAAACCCAGAGTAAAATTATTAGATTTCTTAAACAAGCAAGACTTAGAAGAATCTTTAGAACTTATTCAAGATGAACTGCCCGATAATGACTCAGCAATACTCCCCTTTACTCATCAAGAAATGACCGTTAACCAATTGAATGAGCGCCGTAAAGAGTATGATAAATTATTTTGCTCCAGCGATATCATAAAACTCTTTCCGGATTTAGATTACGATATCGTTATTGAAAAAAGATCATCGAAAATATGCCCTTTACTTCACGCTAAAGATTTATTAAGGCAGATTGAACTACTTCAATAATTGAGTATTATTGCATTCTATTGAGCAATTTTTGTAACGTATTCTCAGTAATTATTTGTTTATAAAAAGGAGAACGTATGTTACACAATATGCCGCGTATTTCTAATACCGGTAAAGGATTATTATTCTTTATCGCAGGTCTTATTTTATTTTTATATATCACCAATATCATCACCATGGGCTTGCAAATGGTTATCTTACTCGCATCGATCATTCTTATGATTTACGGCTTACTCGAGATGGATGCATATCATCATGCTATGAGATTTTTTAATAAGAAAAATTAAACAATACTGGGCCTTATCAAAAGGCCCCTTTTTTAGGGGATTTATTATGAAAATACTGTCACTTTTTTTATTACTTTCAAGCGTTTCACTTCTTGCGATGCAACCGGCTGATCCAAATGCCGCACTTGCCGCTCATAAAGCTCAATTAACTCAATTGGTAACAGCGGGAAATAACACGTTAAGAGCTATAGCGGTAACAAAAGGGATTGATGCTGCTCAATTACAAAACCTAACCAAAATTACTTCTGACATTGGTGCCACCACCAGTGCATTAGCAACTCTTATATCTAAAATAAAAGCAGATGTGGATAGTAATGCAAAAGATCCTAATCCTCAGCGCGTCTTTGAAGATATTGGCGTGGTGCTGCGTGACGGATTGCAAGCAGCCCCTGACCTTATCTTAGATGTATTGAATTGTGTTAATGATGGGGAACAGTTAGCGCATCCGGCAACACAATATCAAGCTCAGCTCGATCAACTTAAAACGTTGAGTTCAAATAATTAGTATTACATTATTTAAAAAAGGTTCTCGATTTACGGGAACCTTTTTTATTATTCTAATTTCTTTTTATCAATAATTCCTGAATTGCTCACCACCACGCGCACCGGATATGCAATTTCAATGCCATGTTCGCGCAAACGTTTTACAATGGCAAAACGAATATCACTAGCAATATCCCACATATCAAGCGTATGATTCGAGCTCAAAAAGCCGCGGACCATGAAGACAAACCCCAGATCAGAGAAACTTTCTAAACGGACCACCGGCCGTGGATTTTTGAGCACCACGCGACTTTCATCGAGCACGCGCATTAAAAGTTCTTTCACATGGGCCGGATCAACTTTATAGGGAATCGTGAGCATAATATCATCAAAGGCTACAAATCCTCGCGCATGATTCCAATTGGTCACCGTTCGTGAGGTAACTTGAGTGTTAGGAATAATTACCGTGGTGCTATTTTTGCGTCTAATTTCAACTGAGCGAGGAGTTATGCGACGCACCACGCCATTGGTATCACTATCCATAAAAATATAATCACCGACCTTAATTGGTCGCTGTACGATAAGAATAAAATAGGAGATTAAATCGGCAGCCGGATCTTTGATTACCCAACCAACACCAAGTACTAACGCTGCAATCAGATACCAAATTTGATCACCCAAATGAATTGAGTGGAACCCAAAAATAAGAGCGCCTATTATAATTAAATAACGAATCAAACTCGCAATAGTATTTTGTACGCCCGGCTCGATGAGTAAAATATCAAAAATGCGGCCTAACACAAATCGATTGATAATAAAGGCAATAACTGAGCCGATAAAAACATATCCCACAATCTGGAACAAGCTATATAAAGAAATAGGCGCACGAGTATTTTCAAGTAAGAATGGCGTTTTAATCCATGCCATCACATCAGACCAGCTTTGCACCTTCATGAGCACTTCGGGCCAATGCCAAATGCGTGAAGCAATTAAAAAGCCGATAAACGTAAATGCGGTGAGAATAATTACCACTAATAATCCATACCACGTTTTTGCATAGGTGAATCGATCACGTGCAATCTCTTCATCACTATCAAAGTAGAAGAAAATGCGGGAAGAAACACGTTTAAACCACTCTTGGATCCACAGTAATAACTGAATAAGAATTGCTGTATACAATAAACGCTTGAGAATAAAGAGTACCAATCGGCCATAACCCACATACGGATTACTCATCACAATTATGGCAATCAAGAATAGTTGGAAAAAATAATAATAATGATCAACTACCTCATAAACCCATTGTCCAAAATCGGAGCGCGTTGAAATTAAGCTTAAAATCTGATCTTTTGAAAGTAATAGAATTGCGGCGATCTGGAAAATAATAAAGTTCACCGCAAGCAAAATGGTGGGTAATTCAGATTTATGGTAATTACCTAAAATAAATGCTTCCCGGAAGAAGACGATAATAATGGTAGCGTATATCAGCGTAGAGAAGACTACCACAAACCGCTCTTGATAATCTTTACTTAAAAATACGTAATTATATTTTTCGTTAAAGTAGACCAAATATCGCATGAATCGATTTGCTAGATATAAAAGATAGGGAATGGAAAGCAAATAAAAAAGAATATACACATACGGATCAGGGCATTGATAAAATTTTAGACCCATGAATATCGTAGCCCAAATTACCAAACTCACTAAATGCTTAATGCCAAAACCTAAAAGCACTGCCGTTAAAATACTGGTCCACCGGACCCCCACGGGCGCCTGTTCAATTGAGACTAATTTATTAGTGATATACGGCAAATACTTCTTAACCGTTAAGAGCGCTAAAACTACCAGCAATAGCTTGAACAAAAAGAGTATCAATTGCCAGGGAGAGACAAAAAGATTTTTGACTTTTTGCCATAATGAAGAGAAATCGATGGTGCTTATATAATCTTTTACATCTTTTACAAATGCTTGCACATCTGGAAGGCTATTTTTAATACCATCCCATGAAATTGCATGCTCAGGGCGATACCAAATGGTAATTGATCCTAATTCAGAATTAATAAAATCAAGATGCTTGCCAGCATTGCTAATTTTGGAAAGAATATCGGTGTAAACTCCGGCAATCTTGCCGAGTAAATCAAGCTGCTCTTGCACCTTTTCTTCTGCATGTTTAAGCAGTGCAACATACTGCTCATAATCAATTGAAGTATCTTTGAAGATACTGTACCGTTCACTTTCAGCCGCTTGCACTTTTGCTTTGAGATTTTCAAGCGCTTTTTTCTGCGCCGTAATTTGTGCGGTGATATTATTTTGCCGCTCTTTATACAATGCAAAATTAGCTTTATTTTCCGCCTTAGGAGCTTCATATTTTTTAATTTCTCGGCTCACTTCATCTTCAGTATGAAAGCGTGAGTTCACCCGTTTAAAGAATGAATCTTTAACATTGATACGCAATGTTTCATCGCGCAATTTTTCTTCTTCGAGCGCCAATTGTGCTTCTAAAAGCTCTTTTTTACGTTTATTGAGCAAGAGCCCATCATTGAGGGTCCCCACCTGCGCCAATGCTAAATAAGCAGCTGCTGAGCGCCGAGGAGTTGTTACCCATCCATCAAGATCCGGGCCCAAAGCAATATTGTATCGTTTGCTGATTGTCTCCAGCTCGCGGGTTTGATCACGCTGCTCAATAGTAAGCTTATCAATCTCTTGGCGATATCCTTCTTTGATAGAAAACGATTGCTGGCGTTTTTTATCCAACTCTTCTAGCGTAAGCGCAACATCTGCTTCACTCACGCGCGTGAGTGGTTTAATGGTTGCTAATACTTTTTTAAGCACACTTAACTGCTCTTTGGCATTAAAAAGCTTTGTTTTGATGAGCGCATATTTATGTTCTGCTTCAGTGATACGCATCGCATCGAGCGCTTTGCGATCATTAAATGCTAAATCACGTAGATTCTCAATATCAGCTTTTTGTTTTGCGCTTAAACCCGCAAGATCTGAATCATCTTTTTTATCTTTTCTTGATTGGTACATTTCAATAGTAGCTTGGGCCGCGCGCTTGCGATTATCAAGCTCTGCGCTTGCATTCGCTTCTTGCTCGGTGAGCGATGCAATTTCTTTTTCCAGCTCTACACTTTTTTCATACGCCGGCAATAAACTAGTATCAAATGAATACGAATCATCTTTTCCTAAAAATGATTGGGCAAATTTTTTCTGATCAGGATCAGCAAGATATTCTTGATCAAGTTTTATTTTTTCATCAAGCAATGCCATTATTTGCGCACGAACATATTTAGCATCATTAAGCGATTGAAAGCGCTCAAGAGTGTATCCAAGCTTTTGCTTGATATACTCATTGTTGTCTATGCGCAGCGTTTGCTCAAATGTGGCAATCTGATTTTTTAAAAGATCTGCAACGGCAGTAGTATTGGTATTAAATTCTCTATCGCCCGATTGCAGCTGAGACCGCTCTTTTTTATCTGCTACCAAACGCTCTTGCCGTTCTTCAACCACGGTGGTAAAAAATTTCTTTTCGCTACTGGATATGGGAAGTAGTTTTTTTCCTGCTTCTTCAACTAATGCTGCTCCGGCAATCGGCTTGCTGAGCGCGGTAAGAAGAATTAAAAGTATTTTATTTGAAATATTCATATGAGCCTATGTAATGTCTAAAAAATGCACGGTTTTGAATACATGAATAAGAGGATGAATTGCAATGCAACGCCGCACCCATTCATGTAACGCTTGCTTTGTGTCTAAATGTATTGATTTATCTATAATAGTGTCAATAGATTCTCGCGCAAGATGATAATAAAAAGGATCTTGAAAATGCGGTTCATCAGGATGCATCCCCAGCAAGATCAACAATTTGAATAAAAATGAGATCTTAAATCCCCGCGAATAACTTATCAACTGCTCGGGATAGAGCTGAATTACTAAATTAAAAATCTCAGGAACATTGCTGCCAAATGGTGCGCAGAAATAACAAATTTCCAGCACGTGATGTAAAAACAGAATATCTTCTTTAGCGAGTGAGAGCGGCACATCAAGCACATCAATTTCATGTAAAAAATAGACTGACCCGCGCTGCTGCGCATAATAAGAAAGCAATGATCCAACTGCAAATTGCTCAGTTGGCGGAACTGCTTCTATTTTTCCTAATTGCTGATCAAGAATCACCATCTTCATTTTTTTAGGGAAAAATGTTTTTAAGATAATTCCGGTCTTTTTTTCCATGGAACCCTGCTTAATTATACCGTATGTACCATCGTACCGCGCATTTGATAATTTTACCACCTTAACCCTCTTGATTTATCAGCAGGCATGCCATAGGATAAACGCGTACCCTTTGCTTATAAAAGGAAAAAAATGAAGCCAATGTTATTACGCGTATTACTGTGCGCGCTTGTATCCCTTCCATTAATCGTTTCAGCTGATTGCAACAAGAAACCACGCCTTACTGTGATTATGGTAGTAGACCAAATGGCCTACTCATATTTGCCCAAACTATCTTGTTTTTTAAAACATGGTATTAAATTTTTAATGCGTCAGGGCATTGTCTATCAAAATGCATTGCATCCGCATGGTATGCCTTCTACCGGACCAGGGCACACTGCTTTGAGCACCGGATGCTATGCAAAAGATCATGGTATTACTTCTAACCATTGGGCAACCCCATTTGGCAAAAAAGTTGCGTGCGATGATGATGACCCTAAAACAGCAGCGGTAATTAATCCTTTGGGCGGTTTTTATGATTTTGGCAAAGGACCATTGCACATCGAAGTTGATGGTATTAGTGATCAATTTGTACTAAGCCAGGAGCCAGGAATGCCGCGTGTAGCAATGTCTCTCTCGATAAAGAGCCGCGCCGCCGTTTGCACCGCTAATGAAATGGGCAAAGCAATTTGGCTCGATACGCAAACTGGCCATTTCACCTCAAGCAAAGCGTATTATGATCAATTGCCTCCCTGGCTTAAACAATTTAACCAACAAAAGCGTCTTGATAAACTCACTAAAATTTCATGGCCCCTCTTTTTCCCCCGTTGCAGCCCTGCCTATAATTTTAAATACATCGATAATTATCAATACAGCACTCGGCCAAGCATTGCAGACAAAACACTGCCTATTGATTGGAATGCAGAAAAACCACTTGAATTATTTATCCGAACCCCTGCAGCAAACCAATTACTATTTGATTTAGCCGTACGCGCTATCAAAACACATGTAACCAGAAACTCTTGCCAAGAGATGATGCTTTGGATCTGCTTGAGCCCGCTTGATATGATTGGCCATGAATTTGGGCCGCAAAGCCGCGAAGCAATTGATATGATTTATCACTTGGATTGCCAGATTGAGCGCTTTATGTGCTCAGTTTCTGAATATTTAAAGCGTACTGATGTTTTATATGTGCTTACTGCTGATCATGGTGTGAGCCCAATTCCTGAGCTCATGAATGATGAAGGCTATAGCGCTGCAACGCGTATTACCTACACCAAAGTGATTCCCCAAATTAATGCGCGCATCAAAAAGAAACTAGATATTGATGATTATATCTCTCATTGTTTGTCTAATCAGCTCTTTGTAAATGAAAAACTCTCAAGAAAGTTAACTCCCGAACAACATGAAAAATCATTTATGATGATTCAAGACACATTACGCTATCATGCGGGCGTTAAACGAGTGTGGAGCGCGCAAGAGTTAAGAAATAGTTGGTTTGATGAGAATATGCTCGAATCACATTTTAAATATCAAATGTATCCGGGCAGAACCGGCAGATATATTATTCAACCATTCCCGTATTGCGTTGCTGATGATTATGGCACTGGCACAGGCCATCGCACCCCTTACGTGCCCGATACTCATGTGCCATTGATTCTTTATCAAAAACATAATCTAGAACGCCGAACGATTTATGATCGCGTGTGGACACTACAATTAGCGCCAAGCTTGGCACATATTTTGCATATTCAACGCCCATCAGCGTGCACGGCACCCCTTTTGCCCGGCTTGATTGATTACGATCCCATTACCGGTGAAGTGCTACAAACGGTAGTGGTATAGAAAAACTTTTAAAATAAAAAAAGCTCCGCGCAATTGCGGAGCTTTTTGTTTATTTTTGTTGCTGTTGCTGCTGAGGCTGCGCAGAATGCACAAATTCGCATTCGTTATCATAGACAATATCAGGATTTCTCTTGCGAATCAGCTCGATAAGCTTTTCTTCCGCTTCAAAAATAGTTCCAATTTCATCAATTAAACCCAGCTTTAATGCATCGTGTGCGAAATGAATTATACCCTCAGCCCATTTTTTAGAATCTTTAAGATCTAAGTTTCTGTTTTCAGAAACAAATTTTAAAAATAATTGATATGATTTCTCATTTTCTGATTTAAGATATGCATCTTCTTGCTCAGTTAACTCCCTAAATGGATTATAAAGAGTTTTATACTCTCCGGAACTGTATAAATCAACTTGTAATCTAGCTTCCACATTTCCCGTTACTTTTGGCTCTTTATACTTATGAAGTTCTAATACCGTTCCAATACTACCAATGCCTGAAACGCTTTGAGCGATTAAATATGAAGTTGCACTGCCCACCAGATATCCGCCAGACAATGCAGAACCCAGTACATGCCCTACTACCGGTTTCTTTTCTTTCACTTTTCTAATTAAATCATGAAGAGCGGAAAATTTATCTGCCGCGCCCCCATTACAATCAATATTCAGTAATATCCCAGAAACCTCTTTATTCTTAGCAGCTTCAACAATACTAAACATCACTTGAATAAGATCAGAATTCTCTAAAATAGATATAGGAGCAATTTTTGCTTTTACTACTTTTAACTCTTTGTCTTCAATCTTTTGCTCTTGTTTTGCTATGGTAACCAGTTCTTGTATCTCTAGTGGTTGCGCGGTTTCTTGCGCAAAACAGGGCACTACTAGTACTGCAATAAAAAGTGATGTTTTTTTCATGAAAAAGACCCCCAAAATAGGTATTTTATTAGTATTTAATACATATTTAGATTAATTAACGGATAAATTATAGCAATAAAAAACTAGGCATTTTTTAGCTATTTTTTACTAAAGCCCCCACAACTCAGGCAATTTGACAAATTTTCCCCTTTTGATAAAATTACTATTAGAAACATATTTCAGGTGAAAAATATCAATAAAAAAAGGAGATTTATATGAAACGTTTTAACCCGAATTTTCGAGCACTTATAGCTTTAACCTGTCTTTTTAGCCTGCCAATCATGACGATGGAAAAACCAGCCCCAAAACAGGCCTGGTTACAGAAAGCAAAAGATGCTCAAATCGCTAGCCCACTCAAAATAAGAGTAGTAAACCATACCGCAAAAACAATCAAATCTAATAAAGGCCAAGATGAATGGGCGCCAATTCTCCACAACTATGGACTTGAAAATCCGTCTTTTGATATGGATAAACCAGCGCAATATACTATTCGCAGTGAAAACAATGTATACGTGATGAACGTTGAAAAAAGCGGCAACACATTTAAAGCACTTTTAGAAAAAATAGATGTTCCCGCTTCAGAGCTAAAAGATTTAACTGATAGTGAAATATTAAATCTCGCGGCAATAGCCCATAAAACTCCTGCTGGCCAAATAGCTCAGGTTGAACCAGGCAATGTGGTAACCGTAGTGTTAGATGAAGATTCAGCAGAAATAACCACGAATGAACATGATCAATTAACTCTGGGCAAAATGGGTAAAGGGTGGATTAATGTGGCAACAGATCCGGTAACGGGCCACGTATCTGATCCAGTTAAAATGAGAGTGATAAACCATACAGGCGCTCAAGTAAGAACCGTGCAACAAGGTCGCGGCAATCTCTGGTGGGCAGAAGTAGATCCAAATTATATTTTTGAAGATATGTACTTTAACTTAGTAAATCTAGATGAAAATCCTCGCTATGAAAAAACTTTGAAAGAAGAGTATAAGAAAGCACCTCAATACACTATCAGCAGTGATAAAAATCTTTATACGGTTAACTTCGTTAAAGTTAAAAATAGTGCTTATTTCAAAGCGATCTTAGAAAGAATCGAAGGATTAGCAAAAGATAAGCCATTATCAGAATCTACTCTTGGCGATTTATTGAATCTTGCAAAATATAGCGCTAAAACTCCAGTTCAAGATATTGAACCGGTAAAGCAAAGTGATATTGTAACGGTGACCTTAGACGAAGATCATAATGCTCAAATAAGCGTTAATGAATAACACACATCAAATGTGAATAAAACTGAGGGAGGCTTTAAAGCCTCCCTCTCTTATTTTTAGAAGCCCATATTTTTCATAAAGGCATCTTGATTTGGTTCTCGCCCTAAGAAATCTTTGAGCATCTCATTTTGATCTTTATCTCCGCCACGCCCGATGATAGTATCCACGTATCGGCGGCCAACTACCGGATTGAGCAATCCTTCTTTTTCAATTTCACCAAAAAGATCATGCGCAAATACCAATGACCACATATAGCCATAATAGCGAGCGCCATAGCCCATTAAATGGCCAAATGATGCGTAAGAATGATCATCGGCGCTATAATAGATTCCGGTGATTAAACGATCAAATAATTTTTTTCTTAATGCTTGCAAATCAACTTCTGGACCATTGTTAAAGCAACCCAAATCAAAGTTAGCTAAATATAATTGACGGGAAACGGCAAATCCTGAATCATGTTGGCGAAGCTTTAAGATAGCTTTAATATCTTCCTCTGGCAGCGGTTGGCCCGTTTTATAATGGTAGCTCACCATTTTTAAAATCTGGGCATCTGCCATCCATTCTTCAAGCATTTGCGATGGCATTTCTACAAAATCATGCTTCACACCACCAGGGCCCGATTGCGCAACAATTGCAGTTCGCCCAAACAAAGTATGCAAGGCATGGCCAAACTCATGGAAGAAAGTAGTAACGTCGCGATATTTAAGCAGAGACGGCTTCTCATCCGTAGGTTTAGGAAAATTAGCAACTACTAAAGCTACTGCCAAATTAGGCTTACCATCGGGAAGATAAGTTGCCGGGATAATTCCCGCTTGGCATGCATGGGTATATTTTCCTTCCCGAGGGAAAAGATCTAAAAAGAGATAGCCCATAGTTTTGCCATCAACGTTATCAATTACCTCAATCAGCTTAACGTCAGGAACCCAGAGCCCTTTTGCCGGCAGTTCTTTAAATTCAATATTAAAAAATTGTTGATAGATCTTAAATAATCCTTCAATCGTATGTTGCATTGGAAAATATTCAGCAATCTTATTTTCATCAAGAGCCAGCGCAGTTTTTTTGTAATAATTTTTCACAAAAACTACATCCCATGGATATAATTTTCCATCCGGTGCTAAGGTTACTGATTCGGGAAGATTTTTTGTGAACTCTTTCATTTCTACCGCAGCTTTGGCTTTTGCTTTGGATTCAATCCCACCCAAAAAGCTATTTACGCGTTCAGGAGATGCGGCCATCTTACTTGATTGTTCCAATGCAGCATAGGTTTTAAACCCAAGCAATTGTGCCAATTCATAACGCTTAGCAATAACCTTTTGCAATATCTCTTTATTCACCGGATACGCACGATTGCCATATTCTTCCCACAAGTTTTTACGTGTTGAGGCAACGGTGCAATTTTCCATTACTTGAACATACGTTGGCGTATCAGTACCTACGGTATAATTACCTTCAGCATCTTTTTTAAGCGAATTAATAAAACTATCACTTAAGCCAGCAAGAGCATCTCTATTAACAAAAATTTTGCGTTGATCTTCTGCAATATTTTTTTCAAAATCAAGCTTCAGCTGCTCGAGCTCTTTTTTTACTGCTTTAACTTGATTCAGTTTTTCTTCAGGCAAATTAAGACCTTCGCGCACGAGATCTTTCATCAACTCATCTAAAAAGTATTTTTGTTCAGGAGTAAGATTTTCTTTTTTGGCATTGCCTTCAGTGTACGCTTTAAAAATATCGTAAATACGTTTATCACTGGTTACATCTATTAAGAAACTAGAAATTTGAACCATCGCATCGCGGCCTGCAGCACGCATTTTTTCATCAGGATTTACCAGATCAACTGCCTGAGCAAGATTAGCCATAATGGTTAAATTAGAAAAGCTTAATGCTTGATCAAAGGCAGTTACGGTATTTGCAAACGTTCTTTCATCATTAGGAATTGCAAAAAATGCATCAAGCTTCTTTTTTGCTTCATCAATGGCTGATTGAGTCTGAGATTTTATTTGAGAAACAGAAGTAGGAAAAAGTGCGATTGCATCAGCACTTGTTTTTACATCAGTAAGAGAAGCATGTATCATTGAAGACTTTCGAAAAACATAAAATAAAGAACTACCCAAAATTACAGCGCCAAGAATTGCGCCATAGCGAACTGCATTACTACTCATTATAAATACCCTTTATATGTTTAACCGACCCCGGTCCGTTCGCCTCGATAGAACCCACGAAGTGGGTGAGTGGAGAGGTCTCCATTCGGCCTTACAGGCCTCCATCGACCCGAACGGGATGGGAAATTACAAACCCGTTCGCGATAACCCTTCGACCTCACTCAGGACTAAAGGCCCAGCCTGTCACCGAACCCTCGGCGCAGGCTGGATCGAACCATTAATTAACTTTCACTTCTTCTAATTTCTTTTTCAAAGCAAACCACTCATCGCGCAACGCAATAGCAGTTTCGAAATCGAGAGATTCAGCCGCTTGGCTCATCTCAACCTCAATCTCTGCAATTCTAGTTTCTATCGCTTGCGGAGTTTCTGGCAAGACTTTTTTCTTTTTCTTGGCTTTATGAGCAGAAGCTTGTGCAATTGCCTTTTGAAGATCACTAATACTCTTAGTTACTTCGCGCTTCACGCTCACAGGTATAATACCATGTTTTTCATTAAATGCCTGTTGCAATTCTCGCCGACGGTTAGTCTCATCGATTGCTTGCTTCATTGATTGCGTTATTTTATCCCCATACATCAATACTTTAGATTGCGTATTTCGAGCAGCGCGACCAATAATCTGCACCAGCGATCGCTTATCTCGCAAGAAACTTTCAATATCAGCATCCATGATAGCAACAAGTGCCAACTCAGGTAAATCGATACCTTCTCGCAAGAGATTCACGCCTACTAAGCAATCAAAAATACCTAAACGTAATTTTTGCAATAATTCAGTTCGTTGTGGCGTTTTCAATTCACTATGCAAGTAACAAACTTTAATTTGGCGCTCCTCTAAATAGCGCGCCATATCTTCAGCAAGCTTTTTAGTAAGCACGATCACTAAACTTCTAAATCCCTTTTCTGTGGTTTCTTTTATCTCGCGAACCAAATCATCAATTTGTCCAATGCGCGGACGAACTTCAACTTCAGGATCCACTAAACCGGTTGGCCTAATAATTTGTTCAACAATCTTATCAGAACGTTGCAGCTCATATTCGCCCGGAGTTGCCGATACAAATATCACATCGTTAAAATATTCTTCGATTTCTTCAAATTTAAGTGGACGATTATCAAACGCAGAAGGCAATCTAAATCCGAACTCAATCAATGATTTTTTACGTGCATGATCGCCCGCATACATGCCTCTCAATTGCGGCAATGCCATATGAGATTCATCAATCACCAATAAAAAATCATTCTCAAAGAAGTCAAAAAGCGAAAACGGCTTTTCTCCTCGAGAACGGCCATCAAAATGGGCAGAATAGTTTTCAACGCCCGAGCAATAGCCAACTTCCGCTAACATCTCTAAATCATGCGCAACCCGTTTTTCAATTCGTTCACGATAGATGGGATTAGAAAGCGTGGGCGCCCAATCCATTAATTCACTTTTAATACTTTTAATAGCCGTTTGCAGCTGATCATCGGTAGTCACAAAATGCTTGGCCGGGAATATAATCGTGTGCTCAACTTCTTGAACCACGGTATTATTACCTTTAGTCACCCAATACATTGCTTCTACGGTGTCCCCAAAAAGTTCGATACGCAATTTCTCTTTTTGATACGGAATCTGCACTTCAATAGAATTTCCCATCACTTGAAAAGTGCCAGAACGGCGATCCATCTCATTGCGCTCATACTGAATATGAATCAATTTATGAATTATCTCTTTTCTGCTTATTTTTTGGCCGATAGATAAGGGAATTGCTAATTTTTTGTATTCTTGAGGATTGCCCAGAGAATAGATGCAAGAAACTGAGGCAATAACAATCACATCTTTTCGTTGCATTAGCGATGCTGCTGCTTCTACCCGCAAACGCTCAATTTCACTATTTACCTTCGTTTCTTTAGGAACATAGATATCTTGGGCCGGCAAATAGGATTCAGGCTGATAGTAGTCATAATAGCTCACAAAATAGCATACCTTGTTTTCAGGGAAAAACAGGGAAAACTCCTCATAGAGCTGCGCGGCTAGGGTTTTATTAGGCGCAAGCACTAAAACTGGCTTATTTTGATTGGCTATCGTATTGGCTATGGTATACGTTTTACCCGATCCGGTTACCCCTAAAAGGGTAGAAATCCCCGGGCGAGCCTGGGTAAGCTGTTTGATCGCTTCCGGCTGGCTGCCAGCAGGTTTAAAAGGGGTATGTAATTTGAATAATTTTGCCATTTTGAACCTCATTTTTATGATCTTTTTAGACTAGCACCACCCTTTCTAATTGTCAATACCCACCCTAACATCAAAAGTATTTTCCACCCTGGATTTATCTATTTTTTCTCATGCAAAAACAACCCCTTTTTGCCTTGTAAATCGATACAATCTATCCTCCCTGTCCCACCCGATCATAGTTGCTATTTGTATTAAATATGGTAGAATTAAAGTAATAAATGGGAATAAATTTTAATGGAGGAAATAGTATGAAATTTAAGAAATTATTACTTTTGGGCCTTATCAGCTTGCCAATACTTGGCATGGAAAGGCCACCCCAACAACCTTTAAATGATAAACGCTCGCACGTTTGCGAAGATGAAACTGACGATATGACGGTTTTAGAAATAAATCTTAAAATCAGAAGGCCATCAAAAAAAGCACGAGTTAGCTACGCATGCCAAATTCCCGGCTGCGCGATCAAATCAACCAACGTCGCTCAATTAGCAGTACATACCTTAAAGCACAGCGATGATAACCCAAGGCCATTTATTTGCGATCAACAAGGATGTAGCAAATCTTTTAAAGCAAAAGCACATTTGGCAAATCATATGCGTGCGCACAAGCAAAAGCTTCCCAATAAGGTAAATATTGCAGAAGTTACGCAACCATTATTGCCACCGTCAGCGCCGCAGGCTGCTGCAGCAGCGCAAGAACTAGAGCTCGCGTCCACAGAAAATGATTTGGCACTAAATGCAACTCTTGCTCAAGAAGAAGAATCTTCTGGCCCAATAATTCGTAAAGCAGCAAAGCGCGTGATTGTTGAAGATAATCCCGTGGATGAAGTTACGCCGGTTGCAGCAGGAAAATATAAATGCTGCGCATGTGATAAAAGATACGAAAAAGTAAGCGAATTATTAACGCATGATAAAGAATCCCATCCCGGAGTATATCACTGTAAATATAGGGATCAAGGATGCAAATTTCAAACGCAATTCTGCAATACCGTCTCTGGTCATGAGCGCCGAAGCTGTGCCCTCAACCCGCAAAAAGAAGAGCCGAAATTTACGTGTAAACAATGTGAAAGAGGTTTTTACAGCAAATTATATTACAGAATGCATCAGAAACGACACACATCCTAATGTAAAATGAAAAAATGGAGGGAATAGTATGAATAGTAAGAAATTATTATTACTTATGAGTCTCGCAAGCTCATCACTATTGGGCATGCAAGCACCCGAAGAAAGCAGCACCGATGAGGCAATATCTACTCAATCTACGCTCATAAAACGAGCAATCAATGGTAAACGTCCTGCTGAAGCTGATTTAATTGATCATGAAACTCAAGATGAAACAGAAACTGCTATAAAAGCGAATGCCGCACCACGCGCAAATCCTTGCCAGTCTGGGAATAAAGAAAATCCAACCTATCAATGCAAATACGGCTGCAAATATAAAACAACTCTCAGCTCCGCAATTCCTCTCCATGAAAGTTGTTGTCCACTCAATCCAGCTCCTCAAGCCAAACAACTTATTTGCAATGCATGCAAAAGCGCTTTTGAAACAAAAGCTCAGCTCTCAAGGCATCAGAGAACTCATCTTACTTCTTATCGTTGCAAGAAGTGTAATTGGAAAACGCTTTATAAAAGCCACTTTGAATCCCATACATGTGAAAAACCACGCAAATAATACAGAATATATAAAAAAACCCAAGACTCGACATGCGCATCAAAATCGTTACTATTAAAAAATAATTAATTGTTTATTCGAAACTATAAGGTTTTTATGAATCTTAGATACACATCTTTTTTTGTCCTGCTCATTCTTTTAACAATAAACTCATCTAGTTACGCTATGAGAATAACCCAGGATTCTCGCAAAAGAGAAGCGCAATCGTTAGATTCTGTGCTAACTGGTATACAAAAGAGCGCAACTCTGCTTTCCCTTTTAGATCAGATAGAAAAAGATGAAAAAGAATTAGAGGAAAAACGCTTGAGATTGGAAGAAAACAGATTGAAATTACTTCAATTGGCTA
>CAYMRF010000007.1:0-37775 GCA_964392765.1 uncultured Pseudomonadota bacterium | reverse complement strand
CCTAAGGTGTCGGTTTTGGCGCTGAAACACGAGATTTTTGCTGAGCAATTAAAGTTTCCATGCTTATTGGAGCACGGGTTGCAGGTGCTTCTACCGGTTGTTGAATAACTGCAGATGATGCAAGTGCCGGTTTTTCTGGTGCTATAAGAGCAGAGCGGCTCGGTTGGCCGGATACCGGAGTTTGCAGAATCGTAGCTGTTTTAGGCGTGGCCAGCGGAGGTTGCATAATTTTTGGCATTGTAGAGCCAGAGTATGCTGCTGGTTTTTGAGTTATAAGTGTTGAAGTAGCCGCCTTGGGCGCTTGTGAGGCTTTTAAGAGACTCACTGTTCTTGTGGGAGTTGCCGGAGGTTGAATAATTTGTGGTGCAACTGCGTGCGATTGTGCAAGTGTAGGTTTAAGCCTAGAAGCTTCCGGGATTGCCGCTGTGGATGTAGCGGTCGAAGTTGATTTAAGTAGTGCTTTAGAAAGTGTTACGGGCGTTGCACGTGTGGGCAAAACGGAAACGAATCTTTTATCGCGAGGCACGCGAATATTGGCAGCAATGGCAGATGGTGCAGCCGAGGGTTCATCAATTGCAGGAGTTGGCGTTGGCGTAATAAACGTGTGCTGTGTTGTTATTGGTGTTTGGTTGGTTGAAGCAGCTGTTGTGGGAATGGCAGTCGTCTGAACTGAGGGTGCAGGAACTAGTGGAGCGGTGAGCCCGAGTGCAGCGCGAGCAGCATTAACTTCAGTAGGATTTAAAACGGTATACGTTATACTTCCTCTGCCCAGGGTTTGGCCTTTTCTGCCGCCTGGATAAGTTGCAGAAATACTTTTTGCGATGGGATTACCCGCATCATCAAAAATATAGCGCGAAGTGGGGCCAAAAGGATCTGAATTAGTAAGGGTAATTGCTTGGCCGGGGGTTAATCCCGTTAAGAGCTTGCTGGGAATATGAAAATTATTTTTGTATTGCTCATAATCGAATGATTTACCCTCGAGAGCGCTGGTAGCTATCGCCAATAATGCAATTAAAGCGAACAATTGTTTTTTCATATCTTTCTCCCGCATCCTTGAGCAAAAAAAGCCCCGCTTTTTGAGCGGAGCTTTTTTATTCTTGGTTTATTGCCCTTATTGAGCAGCTTTATTTTCTAAGAGTTTGATGATTGCTTCAAGGCTTTTTGCTTGCTCAGAGGTAAGCTCGCTAAATTCTAAACCTCTTGCAATAGCAAGCGAAGCAGTTAATTGCTCTTTAGTTTGCGCTTGGTTGAGCAAATTGGTCACCTGTGCAGTATCAAATGCTTCCACTGCTTTGGTTAATGGGTGATCCATTTGCGCTTGAACTACCGGGTTCAACGTTTCAGCTCTTCTCTCTACTAAGGGAGACTTCTTTAATGAATCCAGTGCTTGGCCCATAGTACTAGTGTCTTTTTTTGCCGCAGCTACGTCTGCTTTATATTTGTCTATGTTTCCTTGTAATGCTTCACGTCTTTCTTTTAATTTCTGTTGAATTTCATCAGCAAACGATACTTTTTTAGTTTCAGCAGCTTGTGTAGCTTTTGCTTGGTCTATTTGTTTTTGTAATTCTTCGCGCTTTTTTGCAAGGTCAGCAGCAGTTGCTTCTGAAAGAGATTCCGCTCTATCAGGTACTGCAGGTGCTGCGGGGGTTGCTCTCGCTGGGACTAAAGGCTTCATTGGTTCTACTGAGGTGGTCATTGGTGTGCTAGGTTTCGTGAACCAATTAGATACTTTTTCCTGAGCTTTTTGCCACATCGATTTATCTAAATTTGCTGAAGCTTCAGATGCGTTAGTAGTAGTTGAGGTGGCCGTTGTTGTAGGGGTTGCAGTTGTGGTTGTAGGAGTTACGCGCGGTAATGTACCGGTGGTAATTTCGCCTTCTTGCGCAACCGCCGGTTTAGCTTCTAGAATTTTAGTTGGTGCAGGCGCCTTTACTGCCGTAGTTGCAGTTGTTGCTGCCGCCGCTGCCGCTAATGGCAAGCGAAGGGCAGTACGTGCTGCTGCTACTTCATTAGGGCTTAAAACTATATACGTTAGGCTTCCTCTGCCAAGGGGTTGGCCTGCTCTGCCGCCTGGGTATGTTCCTGCGGTACTTTTTGCAATAGGATTGCCGGCATCGTCAAAAAGGTAGTTTGATGAAGGGCCGTATGGATCTGAATTGGTAAGAGTAATTGTTTCTTTCTCTTTTAAATTTGGCAAGAGGGCTGCCGGGATTTTAAAATTAGCTTTATATGTTTCGTAGTTAAATGATCTATCAGCATGGGCACCCGTAGCGATGGCTAAAAGGGCCGCTATAGTTAATAATTGTTTCTTCATAGTTTTTCTCCTTTTTTATCAATTTTACGTTTCTATACGCTAATAACAGCCTAGCAAACTATTATAAAATTGTCAAATAGAAAATATTTGTGAGGTTTTTTACCCTGTAAATGGCAGTTTTAAGCAAAATAAGGGCCCTATAGGGGTCTAAAGTAGGGGTTTTGCATGAATGTAAGGTTTATTTTATCAAGATTGGCTATTGGGGGGCTTAATTTAGCCTTAAAAATGGCCAGTAGGCCTATTGCTCATGTTGGTTTAAAAAAGCTTGTATAGGGAAGTTTTTGCGTCCTTTTGCCAGGTCTAAGGCGGTGAGGCCAGAATTCATTTGAGCATTAATTTGGCAATTTCCCTCTAATACGAGGCATTTAACCGCGTCAAGGTGCCCCGAGAAGGCAGCTAAATGGAGGGAGGTATAGCCTTGGGGGGTGCGCGTATTAACACTGGCGCCAATCATAATTAAATAGCGGACCATATGAATATGGCCTAAGGCTGAGGCCCAGTGCAAAGGATTCATGCCATAGTGGATATCGGTTATAAGATTGGGATTTATCGTGGAATAGGTTTTGATAGTGGCCAGATCGCCATGCATTATCGCAGATATATATTTTTCTATAAATGCTTCAGTGGTCTCACTATAGCGAGTGCGATACGCGGATTCATTTAAGGGAATTCCTTGATTGGTTGAGCCTGATAGAAGTCCGAGCTCCAAGCGTGCATATGAGTGAATTTTCATGAGTCCTCCATTTAATTAAAACCATGCCAATTTCATTACCTACTTTTTAAATTAATGTTCTTTTTAAAAATGTCCATACTTTTAACGATTAAAATTGACTAATAAGTAATATTTGATAGAGTTTTAGGTAAGAAAAATAGAGATTAAAACGGGGGAAACATGAAAAAGTTAATGTTATCAATTCTTGTCCTTTGGGTGTCTTGTGCGTACGCTCAAGAGTCCCAATACCCAAAATGGTTAACATTTGGCGCATGCGCTAAGTTAATTTTTGGTAGTTGGTCTTTTGTTCCCTTTAATAAAAAAATTCAAATTTGTACGCCTATTATCACGAGCAAGTCAACTAAAAATGATGTGTATGTAAATAGTAAAGCAGAAATTAAAAATCTAATCACCCACGCTGTATATGGCTACATAGATTATTGGCATAAAGTAGATAAAAGCGAAGCGAGTATTCAATGGCTTTCTGTTTCTCCGGAATATCGTAAGAAAGGATACGGAGAGCGGCTTGTGCGGTATGCGCTTGATAATTTGCAAAATGCTGGATTTGATCGCGTAACAGTAAAAGCTAAACCGCTGGACGGCACTACTCAAGATAAACTAGATATGCTACCCAAGCTCATCTCATTTTATGAAAAATGTGGCGGAGCGGTGGTTCATCGTAGAGAAGAAGATGCCTATATGGAATTTATTCTTACAAAATCGGGAATATCTAAGTAATAAGAAAATGGAGAGATGTGAACGCTAAAATAGTATTATTTTTCATTGGTTTAGAGGGAACTATTATACCCTGCGCGGCAATGCAAATAGAGCCCGATGTGGATTTAATAAGAAATGGCACTAGTGAAAAGCTCAAATTTGTCGCAACTTTAAGAGATCCAGTGAATAATCGCGTGATATATGGCAAGGCGCATTATGAATATTCATTTGAAGCGGGTCCCGTTATTGATCGCCTGTATATTTATCCTCTCTTTCGCAAGCAAGGATATGGAACATTTCTGTTGAATTACGTGCTCAATCATTTTAGGCAACTCAACTTTGGCCAAGTAGTGTTAACTGCTCGTGCTTTTGAAGCGCATGGGTATTTTAATGATGAGCAAGAATTACTTACTCATCAAATTACTAAATTGCCGAAATTAATACATTTCTATAAAGAGCGTAATGGCATTGTTTTGAAAAAAGATAAGCGTGAAGCAATAATACTTATGCCCACCAGCGTGCCCGTAAAAAAATTTAATCAAGTGTAGGAGGCATCACGGGAGGCAAAGCAAGCATATATTTGCTTTTGCCCTGTGCGTCCTCTTGGCTTCTTTCTTGAATAAAGCCCAACAACAAAAGATCTCGAATTTGCTCTTCTCTTGCTTTACGCATGTCTACTGAAAGATCTGGATGTAAAATTGCTCTTTTTAATATCTCTTTTTGCATAACGGTTGGCTTAATTTTGCGCATCTCAAATATTCTTTCGGTGCCAAAGAACGCAAAGGTTCGAAGAATTTTTATGTTTGGATCTTCTTTAGTTTTATTGTTGTCTGTATTTTCACTTTCTTCTTCTCCAGAGGTAGATTCATGTAAGTTTTTACGCATTTTTTTTGCTTCAACCATTTTTCTTTGAGGTCGATTTGCAGGTGTAGTTTTATTTGAAGAAATCAATTGATATTTTTCTGATGAGCCAATCTTTTCAATCACTTTATCTTTTATTAATTGCTCAAATGACTCATTTAATATCGCTTTAGAGCGCTTGGCGATGCTATTGCATTCTTCTTTGGTGAAAGGCCCAGATTTGGCAATTCTTCGGATACATTCAGTTATCCAGCGCAGGGATCCTTTTGCTCGCACATTCTCATCAGTTTCTTCGCTTTCGCTGTCTGAAGTTTCATCGTTACTGCTAAATGAAGATTCTAAAGTTCTTTTGCTTCTGGTGTTTATGGTAGGCGCTTGAGATGCAGCCGTTTCTTTTTCTTTTATGATCAGCGGTGCCGGTAAGACGTTTTGTTCTTTTTCTAAATCCTTATAATGCTCGCGAAGACTGGCAACTAAATCATCAGGATTTTCCATGCTAAATGCGTGAAAAGAGTTGATCGCTAGAACTGTGAAGAAAATTTTTCTAAATAAAATCATGTTGCTCCTTGTATATAACTAAAAAGTCCAGCATATCTATAGCAATTATCGATAGTTAAAACAAGTGAGTTTTTATTTTTTCTTTTTAACTACTTTCTTTTTCTTGTCTTCATGCAACTTAGTATGTTCTTCGATAGGGCATCCGCAAAAAAAGCATTCATTTCTTTGTTGTTCATTCTTATAGCAGTTACATTTCTCCCGATAGCATCGATAAATATCTTCTTGATGATAGGTGCAGCGCAGTACATTGGGATTTCTGTGTGCCCGATCGGCACGATTGCATTTGGCATTAGCGATTGGTGCGAAAATAATTAATACAAGAAAAAGTATGGTAGGATGGTTCATAGATTTCCCCTTTTTTTATTTAGCCTAAAAAAACCGAAAACAAGCTGTAAAGTTTAAAAAAATATGAACTTTTAAATTTTGAAAAAGTGGCTTTTCTAAAGGTTTTTTATATCAGTTTTAAAGAAGTCTTTGCAAATGATCCATAGAGAGGCTTACAGTGATAGTAAGTTCTTGAAGATCGCGCGGGGGTATGCGATGGGAAGACTCTGAAGGGGAGTGGGGTGAACAATGAAGACACACAAACTATTCTCCCGCGCTTTTAAACTCATCTCTTGATTGATGTTCTGATATAAATTTCATACGCTTAGCATGCTCATTTTCGAATCGCATATTATCTGATTATTGTCATTAAAATATATATTAAGCCGTTCGTGGTGAGTAGCCGAATGCAATGAGGCGTATCGAATCCATACGGCTTTTTAATTGTAGAATCAAATTATTTTATGGTTCGATACAAAATTGCTAACGCAATTTCACTCACCACGAACGGATTAGTAGTGGAAATTACTTTTCTATTCAACCTGATGTTATTAGAAAATTTTCTTGAAAGATTTTATGAAATTACCCTACCAACAAGATATTCCTGAACTTTTATCATCATTTCAAACTGATAGCAAAAACGGATTACCCAGCAAGGCAATAGAATCTCGTTTACAAAAATACGGCTACAATGAACTGCCCGATCAACCTCAGCCTTCATGGATTTGGGTTTTTTTATCTCAATTTGCCAGTCCGCTCATTTATATTTTAGTGATGGCAGCTGGACTTATTTATTTTATCGCAGACGACTCCATGGATTCCTTTATTATTGCAGGGATACTTTTGTTCAACGCGTTGGTAGGAACTATTCAAGAAGGTCGCACGCGCAGAATGCTGGTGAGTTTAAAGCGCTTTATTGTGCAAGAGAGCGTGGTAATACGAGATGGTAAAAAGCATGTAATTTCTACTGCGCAATTGGTACCCGGAGATATTATCTTCGTGCAAGAAGGGCAACGAGTTCCTGCCGATGCACGAATTATTGAATCACATAATTTAAAAGTTGATGAAGCAATGTTGACGGGTGAATCCCAGGCAGTCCTTAAAACGGTTGATGCTTTATTAGGCGATCTTGCCCTCGCGGATCGCACTAACATGATCTATAGCGGCACCTATGTATTATCAGGATGGGCACGCGCCATAATCGTAGCAACGGGAATTGAAACTGAAATTGGAAAAATTCAACAATCCATTGCCCAATTGCAAACCGATATCCCCCTTGCGCGAGAAATGGCACGTTTATCGTGGTGGATTCTTTCTTTTATTTTAATCATGTGCACTGCACTCTTTTTAATTGGCTTATGGGCTGGCCAACCCATCCGAGAACTCATCGTGATGCTCACTGCTCTTTTTATTTGCGTTATCCCTGAAGGATTGCCGGTTGTTTTAACGTTAGTTTTAGTAAACGGTGTTTACAATATGGCTAAGCAAAAAGTTCTGGTCAAAAACATGCAAGCCGTTGAAGGACTGGGGCACGCAAAAGTAATTGTTATAGATAAAACGGGAACGCTCACGCGTAATGAAATGATCGCAAGCCGCATCTTTGCTGATAATAAAATATGGAGCGTTTCCGGCAAAGGATATTATACAGAAGGCTCATTACTTTTAGATAACAAGTTGGTTAAAATCACTCCAGAAACCGATCTTTTCACCATTGCACAAGCAATGAGCTTGCTTAATACAGCTACTATAACTTTTATTTCTGAGCAAGGTACCTTTGATATTAAAGGAGACCCTACCGAAGCAGCACTTTTTGTGTTTGCGCAAAAAATGGGAATTAATCTTGAACAATTAGAAAAAGAGTACCAGAAAATATATGAGATTCCTTTTGATCCCGAGCACAAATATCATGCCGCATTTTTTACGCATAAGGGCAAAGGCGTAGCATTTATGGCGGGTTCACCCGAGTTTATTTTTCAACGTAGTAGTGCAACTGATCATGCAAAAGAAGCGTTGGCGGATTTTCTTGCAGCGGGGCTTCGGGTAATTGGTGTCGGGGTAAAATATTTTGATGCAAAGTCAATTCCAGATAATTCCTCGGAACAAGAACGCGCACACTATTTTGAGCAACTCACGAATAAAGATATCATCTTTCTAGGATTATGCGGGATTGAAGATTCCATTCGTTCTGAAGCTGCTGCAACGATTTCTAAAGCACGCAAAGCAGGATTACAAATTATTATGGCAACCGGCGATCATCAAAGAACGGCGCTTACGATTGCAAAACAAGTAGGGATTTATAAGGAGGGAGATGATGCGATTGATGGTCCTGAATTTGAAAAACTTTCTGATGAGCAGTTACAAGAAGTAATTGTATATACCACCGTATTTTCACGCGTGAGTCCTGATCAAAAGCTCAGAATTATTAAAGCACTCCACGCGCACAATCTTACCGTTGCAATGACGGGTGATGGCATTAATGATGCGCCTTCATTAGTGGCAGCCGATATTGGTATTGGCATGGGCGGCATTGGGACTGAAGTTGCAAAAGAAGCTTCCGATATCGTATTGCTGGATGATTCAGTGGTGAATATTATTCATGCAATTGAGGAAGGTAGGCATACTATCTATACATTGCGGCGCGTGATCTCATATTTCTTTTCAACTAATTTAGCCGAAATTTTGATTATTGTTTTCGCATTTATTATTGATCTTATGTTTCCTACACTGAATTTGGCATTTCCGCTTACTGCTGCGCAGATCTTATGGCTCAATTTAATTACCGATGGATTTCTTGATAGTGCTCTTGCTTTAGAAAAAAAGGAAAAAGGGCTATTGTCTGATCAGCGGTGGCTAAAGCCAGAACATGTGCGTTTGATAGATTATACTATGGCATGGCGCATTCTTTATACAGCAATACCCATGGCGCTTGGTTCGCTTTTCATATTTATTTTGTATAGCCCGTATGATGTGGTGCTTGCGCGTACTATGACATTGGTCACTATGGGGATGTTCCAATGGTTTAATGCCTGGAATTGCCGTTCGGATACCAAATCAATTTTCCAGCTGGGGATTTGGAGCAACCGATGGTTGATCTTAGCACTTGCTATTGTTTCTATTTTGCAGCTGCTTTTATTGCATGTTTCTTTCTTGCAGAAGATATTTGGCACCGTTCCTTTAAACATCTACCAATGGCTCTTTATAGCGATTTTGAGTTCTTCTATTATATGGCTTGAAGAGATCCGCAAGTGGTTTGCGCGTAGGCATAAGGGGTAAATTGACTATTTTGATGAATTTATTAGAGTAAAAGTAAATGCAGTTCTAACCATTAACTATTAATATTAATAAGGAAGATTATGAAAAATCTATTACAGCGTTCACTCGCATTAGGCTTGTTGCTCAGTGTTGCAGGAATTAAAGGAGATGCTTTGGACAATAAGATTAAAACAGTTAACTCACAAATGTATCTTATGGAATCAGCTGCCGGTAAAGAAGCAGTTGCTACCTTACAAAATATGCGGGTAGATTTTGAAAATCAATTAAAAGGTATTAGCATGGAATTGCAACGCATTGAAGGCGAAGCAACTAAATTGCGTGCCGATGCAGCAGCTCCTGCAGGTAAAAAAGCTTTAGCGAGCGGTGGAGCGCAAGCAGCATCTCAAGCGGACACGGAGCGCAAATTAAGAGATCTTGAGTACAAAAAGAATGAATTGCAAGCTAAAGGCCAACGCATCGTTCAAGATGGCCAAAATGATATGATGATGAAAGAGCAAGAATTGTTGCAACCAGTGCTTAATGATTTTGCACAAGCAGTTGCACAATATGCAAAAGAGAAAGATCTTTTCATTGTGATCGATGAAGCTTCTGGCCGCGTTGTTTACAAGAAAGATGGCTTGGATGCAACTTCAGATGTTATGAAAATTGCTAATAAGCAACATGAACAAAAAGTAACTTTGGCAAAGAATAAAGCAGCTGCACCTGCAAAACCTGCTTCAACCAAGGTTGCGTAACGCGCATGGATAATCTAAATTTAGATATCAAAGCAATTATTGGGCTCGGTAATCCGGGCCCAAACTATTATTACACGCGCCACAACATTGGCTTTCGCGTGCTGGATGAATTAGCCAAAGCGTATGGCCTTTCATGGCAATCAAAAGATAATCAAGAAATTACTACGTTACTCAAAGATGGCAAAAAAATTCTGCTGATTAAACCCCAAACATTTATGAACAGTTCCGGCAAAGTGGTTCCTGCCTTACTTAAGCAAGGAATCAAAGCCGAGAATATTCTCGTGGTTCATGATGAACTTGAGCAGCCGTTTGGCAATCTTAAGATGCGCGTGGGCGGCTCTTCTCGCGGCCATAACGGATTAAAATCCATTATTGCTGCATGCGGCGATCAATTTGCCCGCTTGCGATTTGGCATTGGCAGACCGCTTGTTAAAGAAGATGTGCCCGATTATGTGCTTGAGAAATTTAAAGAAAATCCTGCTGAACTTGAGCAGTTAATTAATCAAGCGGTGCAGATGATTGAGCAGCAAGTTTAGTTTTTCTTTCTGTTGAATTAATTGAGTATACTGGCGGATTGAATGGTGTAGGCGGGGTATTCGCAAGGCTTTCAAAAATTCTTTCTAAAAATACACAGCAGCATCGTTTTTTTGTTACCTGCGCAGGCTGCACCAATGAAGTAGAAGAATTTGATATGCTTGCTGGCAGCTCTTTTTTCTCTTGAGCAGAATTCGGTCTACTTAAAGGAAGTTCTGGAAAACTGCTCATGCTATCTTCTGATTCTGATTTAAGCATGCCAAAGATATTGGGCGCACTAATTGCGATCGCAAAAATTGCTATTCTCATTTTCATTTTTAGATCTCCATAACCCATTTTTTAAGATCTTCTTTTAAACGAGTATCAAATGATGATGCTCCGCCTTGCAAGAATTTATCTGTTCCGCCACCGCGAATACCGTAAGAATCTTTTAAATGCGTAGCAATTTTTTTCAAATCTAAACTAACGCCGGGAGATACTTGTGCCACATACATTCCTTTACCATCGCTCATGCTGGTTAAGAAATAAAAGCCTGGCTTTTTAGTAGATAATTGTTGCGCAAGGTCTTTGAGATCTTCATTAGTGGCATCAGTAACTGATTGATAAAGAAACAGCGTTGAATTAACCATTTCAGCATGCTCAAGCCACTGCGGGATTTGCAATGCATACATCTGTTTTTTAAGTTGCTTTATTTCATGCTGTGCTTTTTTTAATTCATCTTTCTGTTTGGAAACAGCATCAATTACGTTCTCTTTTTGCACCTTAAATTCATTTCCTAAATTCTTGGTGATCGCAAAAGTTTCTTGAAAAAGTTCGAGTGCGCGCGGGCCAGTGACTGCGGTGATTCGGCGATGCCCTGCAGAGAGCGCAGAAATATCAGTAATTTTAAATACACCAATATCTCCAGTAGAATTCACGTGCGTTCCTCCGCATAATTCTACCGAGAAGTGAGGAATCTCTACCATGCGAACTTTTTCTGGATTATATTTATCGCCAAAGAATGCGAGCGCACCTTTTTTGATTGCTTCGGGTAAACCCATATATTGGATGTTAACCGGAATATTTTCCATAATTTTTTTATTTACTAAATCTTCTACTTTCTGAATATCTGCCGGGCTTAAATTTTCATGATAGGTGAAATCAAAGCGTAAATAATCAGGATGTACTAAAGATCCTGATTGCTTAATAGTTTTACCAAACAGTTCAATAAGTGCTGATTGAAGCATATGCGTTGCGGTATGATTTTTCATGGCTTTCACGCGCCAGATTGGATCAACCTTACTGGTAATTGCATCACCTACTTTAAGATCCACGGGAGTTTGAATTTGTGCCCCGATGGCATTATTGATGTATCGCACCTGCAATAACGGTGTCTCTTTATTGCCAACGGTTACTGTTCCTTGATCAGGCACTTGCCCGCCGCCGACGATGAAATAAGGCGATTCTTTTGCAACCACCCAAACCGTTTGGCCTGCAGGAGCGTTTTCAACTATTTTGCCCTCATGAATGAGGTGAGAAATGGTAGAAGTGGTTTCTAATTCATTATATCCAGTAAATTCAGAAGCTACTGAATCAGGCAATACATGTTCCAATTCATCCGTTGTTTTCTTGCCTGATTGTTCTTGCTGTTTTGCCATCTCTTTTTCAAAGCCGGCATCATCAACGGTGAATCCTTTTTCTTGCGCCATCACGCGAATCAACTCAATAGGAAATCCATACGTATCATATAATTTAAATGCTTGTTGACCGGTAACATTCTTTTCATTGTGATGTTCTTGGAAATATTTTTCAAGCATTGATTGGCCACGAACCAAGTTAGTAGCAAATTTGCTGATCTCACTTTCTAAGATTTTATATACTAATGTTGCATTCGATTTTAATTCAGGATAAATACCGCCTAATTGTTCTACTACAACTTTTGAAAGTTCAGGGAAGATATTTTCTGAAGTAAGTTTTTGAGCAAACAATGCTGCGCGGCGAATTATTTTACGCAATACGTAGCCGCGCCCTTCATTTGAAGGTGCGCCGCCATCAGCAATAATAAGGGTTGATGAGCGAATATGATCGGCAAGCACGTGAAATGCCGCTTGCGTTTTGGCATCTTGTTTTGCGTATACTTTTCCGGTTAACTGCTCAATGCGCTCAATAATCGGCATAAAAACATCTGTTTGATACACCGAATCTTTATCTTGAACTACTGCGCACAAGCGTTCCAAGCCCATCCCGGTATCAACACCGGTTTGTTTGAGTGGCTTATCCACGCCACCCGGTTGGCGATCAAATTGCATGAATACTAAATTCCAGATTTCTAAAAATCTATCGCAATCGCATGCCGGACCACAGTCGAGCATCTCTTTGCAGCCCCATTCTGGGCCACGATCAATGTGAATCTCAGTGCAAGGGCCGCATGGGCCGGTTTCGCCCATTTGCCAGAAGTTTTCTTTTTCTCCTAAACGATGCATACGAGATTCGGGAATGCCAATCTCTTTATGCCAAATATCATATGCCTCATCATCAGTGAGGTAGACGGTTGCATGAAGTTTATCCACCGGCAGATTCATCTCTTTAGTGAGAAAATCCCAGGCAAAATGAATAGCATCTTTTTTAAAATAATCTCCAAAGGAGAAGTTGCCCATCATCTCAAAAAAAGTGAGATGGCGTTTGGTAAATCCAACGTTTTCTAAATCATTATGTTTACCGCCCGCACGTACACATTTTTGGATGCTCACGGCACGAGTATAGCTGCGCTTTTCTTTGCCTAAGAATACATCTTTGAATTGGTTCATGCCCGCGTTGGCGAATAAAAGAGTGGGATCTTGGGCGGGAATCAATGAAGAACTGGCCACTTTTTCATGGTTTCGTTTAATAAAGAAATCAAAAAACTTTTGGCGAATCTGCATTGAATTCATGAAAAATCCCTATTAATCCGGGGGTTTATTGTTAGAAAGACCTTATCCAGAATACTGCGTTTTACGACGCGAATCAATTTATACGCTTTAAGAGTAACATCCGCCACACATCCTGAGTAGCAGCCGTAGGCTGCATATCGAAGGAGCGGTAAACATTAAAATGTTCCTAGCACTTTTATTATTGCAAATGGGTCGATCCTTCGATACGCGATGCAAGCATCGCTACTCAGGATGTGTAGAGGGGAAATGGGATTGTACTACTTTAAAGAGGAAGCCAAAGCAGGATTAAGCCCATAGGTGCGAGCTTTTTTTGAAGCATTCAAAATTTCTAAAAATCCTTCGTGCGCCCACTGCTGGCACAACTGGCGGGCAGTGCGTGGCTCTATTTTTAAAAGATCGGCAATCTCTTGGCTGGTAATTTCGTCCTGTTTCTCAAATAAAGTGAGCACTTTGCGTTGGCGCGGAGTAAGTTTTTTAAGTTCGCTCGATACATCTGATGATCCTCTGGATTGAGCGCGTTTTGCTTGCGCCTGTATTTTCTGGAAGCTTTTAAGCATCCCTTCGCAAAAATATTCAATCCATCCAGAAATATCTGCTTCCTCGCGTCCTTGATAATAATTATGAGATGGACTAATATCGAGCGCCTGATAATAAGATGATAAATCTTTGGCGTAATATTCTTCCAGGGAATAAATGCCCTTTAAGCCATAGCCATTTTTATGAAGAACTAAGGTCGCAAGTAAACGTGCCGTTCTGCCATTGCCATCAATATACGGATGTATGGTGGCAAACTGGTAATGAGCAATTGCGGCACGAATTGGATGCGGCAATGTATCTTTGGTTGCAAGAAGCCATTCTACAAGATCTGCCATAAACTGCGGCACATCAATTGCTTCCGGGGGCAAATAGACAATTCTGCGCGACCCTGCATCTCTGATTACATTTTGAATAGTTCTATAAGGGCTGGGCTTAACCTTTTTTTTGCCGCCTCCCATAACGAGTGCGTGAATAAGTTGAATGGTTGTCTGGCTAACCGGTTTGCCTGCAAGCGCAAATTGTTCAACTTCTTCCAGAGCCGCATAATAACCCAAAACCTCTTTTTCTTCCCGCGATCTATTAGGAATGCGGATATGCTGGTGAATAGCCTGCTCAATTTGCTCTTCGGTTAATCGGTTGCCTTCGATATAGGTGGAATAACGGGTTGATTCTAGGCGCGCGCTTTCGCGGAGGCCACTTAATACTTTGGGAGTAATGGGCAAATTAGAAATTTGCTCATTTAAACGCTCGAGCTTTGCAATAATCAGTAATAACTTTTCTGATATCTTAAAATTGGGCTTAAACACACACTTTCCTCATTGTTGTGCCATTAAAGTCTGTTATTATTATGCCATTAATTTAATGGTAATTGAAAGATATTATGAAAAGTATCTACAAATAAGCCATAAAGCGATAAATTATTTCTATCTGAAACAATTTTATTGCATCGAAATCAATCTTTTTGTTAGCCTATAAATAAGCTATAAAACAAGGGAAAACTATGAAAATTTTTAGAAATTTACTAATTCTGCTGCTAGTTCTTATCAATTCTTCGATGCTTGGTGTGGAAGAAGCTATCGAAAAGGATTTTGCTCATGTTGATCCTGAGCTAATAGAAGCTTTTACTAACGCTATCGCTGGTCGATCTGTTGTTTCACCTGATATTCAAGAGCGTGGAAGACAAGCCTTGTTTGATGCAGAGGCGCATAATAATTTATCACTCATGCTTGCACTGGTTGAATTGGGCGTGGATATCAACGCATATGATAACGAAGGGCGTACTGTTTTATTGAATCAACTTGAAAGGGGTAATTTTGAAGGTGTTGGAGCTCTTCTTAAGGCAGGAGCAGATCCTAATAAGCCTGATAGTAATGAGGGCGTACCCCCATTATTTATTGCGATAGCGGCAAGACATGCGGCTGAAGCACAGCGAAATAAGGCAAAGCCAATTCTTGCCAAACTAACTAGACTATTGAATGTATCGCATGAAGGTTCAGAGGAAATGGTGCAATTAGTGAGAAAGCAGGGTGCAAGGAGGATTGTAGAAATGCTGGTAAGGGCTGGGGCTGATATAAATGCAAAAGATCCTATGTATGGCTGGACGCCCTTAGTGCTTGCTATTTCTGTTAATGATGAAGATATGGTAAAATTATTACTAGAGCTCGGGGCCGACAAAACAATTCCCGATCATTTGGGGAATGTTGCTTCGAGTTTTGCAAAAACTGAGGAAATGAAAGAGTTATTAAAAAATGATCCAAAGACGCGCAATATCATGAGAGCTGTGCGTAGTTCGATAATGTGATGGGAGAAACTATGTTTCGTTTTATTATGATGCTTTTAATTATGATTGCTAGCTTTTGTGCCGGTAGAATGTCTGCAGCAGAGGCGCCAGTTCCGTTTGTAGTAGAAAATGTGGCCCAAGCAGAGATTACTCCGCAAGAAATTCTCGCTTTAATGCGAAACGAAGATGTTAAGGCTCGTTTCCCTGAGGAGCATCGTAAGCTTATTATTTTTTTAGCTACGCCCCAAATTAAAGCGCAGTTAGTGAATCCTAACCGTGCAAGCTCGCCACTCTATCAAGCACTGGTTAAGTTAGTTATTTAGATCAAATCTAATTTGAACAAATAACTACTAGAATGCTTTTTTAAGTCTGTCATAAATCTCTTGTAAATCAAAAGAAATCACTTTCGTATGCGCTAAAGTTGGCAAGAAATTGGTATCTCCTTCCCATCGCGGCAAAACATGCATATGGATATGGCTCGGGATTCCCGCTCCGGAAGCTTTTCCTAGATTTAACCCAACATTTATTCCATGACATTTAAGCTCTTTTTGCACAATTTGAATACATTCATTCGTGGCATCAATAATTTCATGCCGCGCAGCAGGTTCTAGATCATTTAAATTCTTCACATGAGCAAATGGTATCACCATTAAATGTCCGGCATTATAGGGGTATTTATTAAGAACCGCGTAGCAATACTTAAATCGCTTTAAAATAAAATGCTCATCATCTGTTTTTGCATTTGAATGCGTGCAAAATGGGCACTCATCGCGGGTGCCTTTTTCTTGTTTTGCTTCATCTATAGAAGACGAGTATGGGCTTCTCCAAGGAGCGTAAAGATCTTTCATGTAGTGAGTCCTAATTACCAATGTATATAACCGATTCGTGATGTTTCATAGCATAAGCCGATCTGCTCAAGATTGATAGAGGTTTTGCTCCATTGCTCAGCTAATTCATGGTAATTCGTAAATGCAAAATCTTTAATTTGCTCAATAAATGTTTGAGCGCGATATAAGGTGCCTCTCAAGTTATTATAATTTCGCCAATCTCCTGAATCAGCATAATGGAATGCCCACGCAAAAATTGTAGAAGCAACTTTATTAAGTGCAGGCATAGGTTGTGTGATGCCGGTGGCATGAGAGATGGCGCAATTATTTCCTAATCCCATGTAGAATCCGTAAGCAAATTTTTTCTCAAGTTCAAATATTGCTTGAGAGCAATCAACATAATGAGTGAAGAGCATACTATCATGCGCAAAAATGCAGTAATTATTATGGTCGACAGTTTGTAGCAATAGATCTTTAAAGTTTTGAGCATTGGTGGTGATAGGTTTTATTTCATAGATTGATGATTTGATCTGTTGAAATTGCTCTTCAGGGCTATTATGTAAAATATAAACTTTGCGGAGATTGCGCACCAATTTTTCGCATGAATTAATCATTTTTTGTGCTAATGAAGAGTTTTCTGAAAAAAGAAAGAGGTCTGCTTTTTGATTTTCAAATTGTTTAAAGTGATCAACCATTGGCGCAGCAAGATGTTTATAGACCGGTTTTTCTCTCAGTAACTTACTTCCCAAAATTTGTACTTCTTTATTGGCCTTAAAATCATTTAGTGGGGTTGCCACATTGCGAATATAAATAAGTTCAGGAATAAATTTATAGTGGTATCCTGCCATCTCCATCATAGGATAATAGTAGGCAAGATCTGAGTTTGCGGGAAAGAATTCGCCTTGAAAGTAGGGACCTTCAAAAAGAAGATCTTTAAGCTGCACTTGATGGGCGAGCCACCCATAAAAGGTGCGCAACTGGCCTGGCTTCCACCATTTTTTGCGGAACATCTGTTTTTCCACATACTCGTTGGGAAATGGTTTGCAGTAGCCCACTTCATTGGTTGGCCAATTGATATAAGAGCCATAGGTGATCCATACATTGGGATCTTGATAGATTTCATTAATTTTAGCAAATACAAATTCATCAGCTGCCCAATCATCACCATCCCAATTAAATACAATTTCATCTGGTTCGCACAGTTGTATAGCATAATACAGATTAGCAAGTGCGCGTTTACGATCTTTATTTTTAATAAGCGTGCATCTATGACTTTGGCCTGCATTATGAACATAGCATTCAACTAATTCTGCGGTTGCATCTAGTGAACAATCATCTACATAGATTATACGATAGTTTTCATAAGGGGTGCCATCATAATGCTTTTGGCAAAACATCATACCCACGTTTTTATCATACCAATCTGCGTTGTTATAAGAGGTAATAATAATTACCAGCTTTTTTTCTTGAAGCGTTGCATAAAGGGAGACTGTGCTGAGTAATAATAACGCAAGTATATTCTTTACCATACCTTTTCCTTTAATGGCTGATAACGAGGCATCGCTCGAATATGTTCTTCTAATTTACGTTGTTGGCTTGGATCAAAATGAAACGAAATTGGATTATCATCATTGTACATATAAAGAATCTTAGAAATAAACTTAGAATGGGTGCCTGCCATTTCGATCATAGGGAACATCGTTACTACGTCAGCACATTTTGGGAAAAATTCTCCATTATACAGCAAATCTTCTAAACGTATTTTTTGAAATAGCCCTGCATAATAAGTCCGTGCGTGAGAAGTGCGCCAGCTAATGTCTCGAACTCCATTTTTCTGAATGATGTCAGAAGGAACTTCTCGGCAAAATCCTTTTTTATTCTTCTTCCAGTACCAAAATTGGCCATACGTAATCCATACATTCTCATCTTGATAGACATCATTAATAGTGGCAAGTGCATCGGTATCATACCACCAGTCATCACCATCGAAGATAACCACAATTTTACGAGAATCAAGATTATGAATTGCGTGATATTGATTATAAAGATGTCCATGTCGCTCATTATTGTGAATGATGGTAACTTTATCTTGGAGATTGTATTCATTAACGAGCTTTTGAATGTTGGCTAGCGTGTTATCATCAGAAAAATCATCAATATATATAAGATGCCAGTTAGTATAGGTCTGGCTCATCAAAGAACCAAAATAGCGCGGTATCCACATTTCATTATTATAAGATGCGGTTATGAGCACGAGTTGCTTATCTACTGAAAAAATTGAATTAACAGAAAAAAATAGAACTATAGCTGCTAAAAAGCGCAGCATCTTCATCAAATACATATATCCCCCGTAAATTTAATCCCTAATCTCTGTAGTATCAAAAAAACGTTTGTGTTCGCAATAGATTAAAAAAATCACAAGAGCTTATTTGTGCCCTATAATCCAATCTGAAATTATATTTTTTAGCTAAATTATTTAATTATTGCTTTTGATTAGCGTATCATAAGGGAGAAGTTTATAGGGGGCGTATATGAAGTTCAAAAAAACTAATTTATTTTTGATGGTAATTTTTTTATTGAGTTCGTTGACGAGTATTTGTTCACAACGTATAGCTATTTTAGGTACTGGATACGTGGGCCTCATCACCGGGGCATGTTTTGCTGAGTTTGGCCATTCTGTAATATGCGCTGATACTGATAGCGCTAAAATTCAGATGTTGCAAAATAATGTTATGCCAATCTATGAGCCAGGACTTAAAGAATTGGTTTCTAGAAATGTTGAGCGAGGCCTGTTGCATTTTACTCATGACATTCATCAAGCAATTGAAGATAGTGAAGGCGTTTTCATTGCGGTGGGGACTCCAATGGGTCCCGATGGTCAAGCGGATTTAACTGCTCTTGAAAGTGCTTTTGCTATGATTATTCCTCACTTGCATAAGCATAAAATAATCTGTGTGAAAAGTACGGTGCCAACCGGAACCGGTGCGCGTTTGAAAGCCATATTGGTTGAGCAAGGTATAAGAGAGGATAATTACGATTTAGTATCTAATCCCGAGTTTTTGAGAGAGGGAAATGCTATCAGCGATTTTATGAATCCCGATCGCATTGTGGTTGGAGCATGTTCTGAAGTTGCTTGTGATTGGATGCGAGGAATTTACGAGCCATTATTAGAAAAAAATGTGCCCTGTGTTTTCACGAGCATTGCCTCTTCAGAGACAATCAAATATGCGTCGAACGCATTCTTAGTAACGAAAGTAAGCTTTATTAATGAAATTGCTAATTTATGCGACAGAACGGGCGCCGATGTGGTTGACGTTGCCAAGGGAATAGGGCTTGATAGGCGAATTGGGCCTGCTTTCTTAAAGCCAGGGCCAGGGTTTGGTGGATCGTGCTTTCCTAAAGATTGCCATGAATTAGTACATATGGGTAAAAAATATGGAGTGTGCCTTAACATAGTCTCTGCTGCAATACAGGCAAATGAGACTCAAAAAAAGAAGCCGATGGAAAAGTTACAACAGCTATTAAATGCTTCTTTATTTCAAAAAACAATCGCTATTTTAGGGCTAGCTTTTAAGAATAACACCGATGATGTGCGATATTCGCCGGCAATTGCTACGATTGAAGCTCTTTTAGCAGAAGGAGCAATTATAAAGGCGTATGATCCGGTAGCAAGTGATAATATGAAAAGAATATTCCCGACTATTACGTATGCTCAATCGATTTATGAGGCTGCTTGTGGAGCAGATGCGATTATTATATTAACGGAATGGGATGAATTTAAATATATCGATTTAGGGCTTTTGGCTGGATTGGTTAAAGAAAAGATTATTGTAGACGCGCGTAATTTATTAGAGCCTCAAGACCTTAAGAAGTTCGGCTTTGCCTATTCAATGATGGGTAGACCATAGAAAGCAAAAATGGCGCCTTTTTACGGGCGCCATTTTCTCTAATTCAAATCAAATTAGTAGCGGTTGTTGCCACCAAAACGAGGGCGTTGGCTACCAAAACGTGATGGGCCGCCTTCGCGCATTGGACGCTCTTCACGAGGACGAGCTTCGCTAACTACGAGTCTTTGACCTTCGTATTCAGCGCCATTGAGAGCAGAAATTGCTTCTTGTGCATTGTCATTTTCAGGCATTTCGATAAATGCGAAGCCTTTGAGGGCACCGGTGAACTTATCTTTGATCAATTTGATTGAGGTCACAGGACCGTATTGCTCAAAAAGTTCTCTTAATTTGGTTTCATTGATGGTGCGTGGGAGTCTTCCGACGTAAAGATTCATTATAAAATTCTCTTATAATAAAGAAATTGGTACACAAAAAAACAACAGAAATTTTTTAATTCTCGCTTATCCCTCCAAAGTTCTCATTTTTCATACATAATTGTGAATTTTTGTTTGATTTGATTTGCATTGAAATGATAAGTTAAATTAATTATTTATACCTATACTATCCTATTTCTTTCATTTAGGCAATCCCGGATATCTTTTTTGATTTTATTCAGTCTGAATTAATTGATTCGTTTGTAAAGGATTGCCCCAAAGAACCACTGATTTTGGTCTTCAAAATCTCGGGCTACAGGTTCAAACCCCTGGTTTTTAAGCCATTCATCAACCTCTTGAGCGCTGGGCTGATCTTCATACGCTTTAATAAAATTCACTTCAAGAAAGATAAGTGTAGTGGCCTTTAGGAGCGTGCCAGAGCCCTTGAGTACTGCTAGCTCATGGCCTTGTAAATCAAGCCACATAAAGTCTACTTTATTGATATTATTTTGAAAGGCCCACTCGGCCAGCGATAGGGTGGAAACTTGTATGGTTTTGGGATAAATAATGGGTGATTTAGAAAGCCGTTCCTTAGGGGGCATCAGGGTTCCTGCTTGGCATATTTTGCCTGGCTTTCTAGGATTTTCAGCCACATAAAAGGTAGCGGTTTGGGTGGTATTGCTGAGTGCTACATGATAGCAGTGAACATTGGATAATGAAGCAGTTTCTGCGATGAGCTTTTCATAAATTTCTGGAACCGGCTCAAAAGCATGAATGGTGGCATTTGGGAGTAAAGCGCTTAATTTTTTGGTATCTCTGCCATCAAAGGAGCCCGCTTCTACTATAATAGAATTTGCCGGTAGATATTCCTTTAAGATAGGAAAAATATTCTTCGTAATAACCATTTAATGCATCTTATATTGTAAATAGTACCATTTGCGTGTAAACATAGGTGGGGTTTCGCTTTGAGCAAAGGGTTTTTGCCCTGTTTCAATAAAAGAATAGCAGATTTTAAATAAAGGCATATTCCATAAACTGCCTTGGAAAAGGGTTCGATGAAAGTAAGTATTATAATTCCCGCATACAATGAAGAGAATCGCATTACCAGTACTTTAGAAGCGTATAATGATTATTTTAGTAAACAAGATTTTGATTACGAGATTCTGGTAGTAATCAATGGAACTACCGATTCTACCCCTTTAGTAGTGAAAAATTTGCAGCGTTCAATGCCCAATCTTTTAATGATAAATATTGCTCAGGGAGGCAAAGGATTGGCTATTACTGCCGGATTTAAAAATGCACTAGGTAGAGATAATGATCTTATTGGATTCGTAGACGCAGATATGGCCACTTCGCCAGAAGCATATAATCAATTGATTAAAGAAATAAATGGTTATGATGGAATTATTGCCAGTAGATATATGAAGGGCGCTCAAGTTACGCCGCCGCGGCCTTTTGTGAAGCGCTGGGGCAGTAAGCTTTTTTTTGAATCGCTGACTAAACTTTTGTTTGGCATTCATTATTATGATACGCAATGCGGTGCAAAGCTTTTTAAAAGAAACGTGATTGAAAAGATTTCTCCGTATTTATCAGTTCGCCAATGGGCATTTGATATTGAAATATTATATTTGTGCAAGCGCTTTGGATTCAGGATAAAAGAGCAACCAACCGTGTGGCATGATCAGGCAGGGAGCAAGCTGCGAATGATGCGCGCTGGTGGCAGGATGATTGGTACTTTATTTAACACGCGATGGCATTATTGGTTTACTAAACTCAGTTAACCAAAGCTCAATTAAAGCTTTTTTACTGCAGACAATGGACAGTAAGCTCAGAATGACTATAATCAGATCTATTGTATCTTTTTAAATTTTAATTTTAATTTCAATAAAAATTATGATCATTGCTTGGTAAGGTAAAAAATATGAAAAAGCAACTTCTTTTGGTTGTCTGTTTTGCGATGACATCTATTAATCAAACAAGAGCAATGCATGCGCCTGGAGGATGGCTGACGCCGTGTATACAGTTAGCGGGAGCTGCGGGTAGTGCAGGGGCCGCTTTTGCGGGTGGTGCAACGGCGGTAGGAACCCTTATGGCCGGCGGAGGCCTCGGTTTAGTAGCGGGTGGTTTGATGGCCGTAGCAGGGTTGGCTAATGATGAAATGGAAAAACTTAAAGCAGATTTGCAGGCAGAGGGAGAAGCAAAGAATCAGGCTCATGCAAATTTTGTAAAAGAACGCGAGAATTATAATAATCTTGCAGCAAGAACGCATCGCGATAAAGCACTTTTGGATCAAGAACAAGCAAAGCTTGCTCAAGTTCAAAAAGAACTAGGTCAAGCACGTGATTATCATAATGAATTTGAGACAGCAATAAAAAATAAAATTACAGAAATTGTACAGCTAGAACAAGCGATACTCGCTGAAGAACGAAGAATTCGTAATCAAAAACAAGTAGAATTTAATCAAGAGCGAGATGTGCGTAATGGACTGCAGTTCGCATTGAATCAAAAAAATACAGAGCTCGCTCAAGAACGCGCAAATGCAGATGTGATTCGTAATACTCGTGATCAATATCAAGCGATGTTTTATGAAAGGCAAGAAGCGGCAAGACAAAAAGGGATAGAGCTTGATCAAGAACGGAATCAACATGAAAATACCCGAGCAAAATTGAGAAGAGCGAAATTAGCAAAAGGTTTGTTAAAAAATATTTGCCTATCACGTGATGCGCAACTCCAAGAAGCGCGCCAAGAAAATGTAGACGCAGAAGCGTTGCTTGATGGCTATAGAAATAGGATCGTTAATTTGGCAAGAAGTGCTACGGCAGAAAGAGAAGCCCTTCAGGCAAGTCTTCAAGAAGTGCAAGGACAATTAATAGAAAGAGATCAGGCAATTGCTCAATTGAATCATGGTTATCAGCGGCATACTCAGCGATTAGAATTGAGACTCGCGGAAGCGGAAGAAGATCTTGAAGAATTGGCTATGAGAAGAGCGCTATCTCCTGAAAGACGCCGCCAGTTACAAGAAAAAAATGAGAGAATTAGAGAGCTTGAAGCAAGACTGCGCCAAACGCCTACCTTTGCGCAAGTTGCAAAAATGAATCTTAAATAACAATTAAACAAAATATAAATTATAACGCCGAGATTATTTGATTAATCTCGGCTCTTTTTTTGCAAGACTCTGCTTTATTAACGATTTATTGACATCATCGACATACTTTTCATATATCAAAAGAAAAGCCATTATTATAAAAAGGTAATTATGAAGCTGCATTCGATGCTATTGGATAAGATTAAAATTGTTTTTTTATGTTTTTTATTTTTTCAAACTTTTAAGAGTCACGCACTTACTATTTGGTGTCCCGATATTAATATCGCAATGCGCGGCGGTGTCGCCCCGACATTTTGGAACGAACGGGATCAATTTATAGCAGTTTCTTGTGCGCTCAATTCATCCAGCCCATACGTTCCACTCTTTAAAATGCCGAAATTCAGCAAGCTGTTTGGCACTCCCTGGTTTATCGGGTTTCAATTGGGATATCCATTGTGTGCTGAGCAAGAAGTATATTTTGAAGTAAATTATCGGCAATCCAAAGGGCGCACCTTTTCTATCAATCCCCTTATGATTGCTAGTGCTGATATTGCCATGTTTTCAATGACTCCAACTCATTATGGAGTAATAGATTCTTATATTGGATTTCGTGGATATAAAAAAAATTGTTGGTGCGCGGGCCTAGACCTATTTATTGGAGGTAAAGTAGGTTTGGCGCATCATGCTAAAACTAATTTTACTTTTATTACTGCATCGTTGATTGTGCCCCCAGAAGTTCCTTTTGTATCAGCAAGCCTTCCTTTGTTTTTTAGTAATACTGTTCCTGCCGTGGGAGCAAACCTTGGTATTGCTTATGAAGTTGGATGCAATTTCGATTTGCTTGTAATGACTGAATTGATTGCCAATTGCGGTCCTCGATCCAATCAAAATATTCCTTTTGCTACTCAAAGTGATCTCATTAATCCGGTGCTTGAACCAAACAGCTTTATAATTGGAAACATTGGCACAGAAATAATAATTCCTATTACCATTGGATTGAAGTATAAATTCTAGAAACTTTTAAAGACATATATAATGTCTTGCGTTTTTTCAGAGTTTCTGGATAGCCTGTTTTTTGATATTGTGTATTTCTAAAAAAAGGAAGATCATGAAAAATATTCGCCTGAGTATTTATACCATGTTCGTATTAGGGCTCCTGGCTAGCTCAGCGGCTCCTGTTGCTGCTCGAGTGTACTCGAATTATGATTGCTGCCAACCAAGTGATTGCGAGCCGGTATACGATTGTGGTTGCCCATTGCGATGTGGATCACTTAATATTTGGTTGCGTGCTGGGGTTGCGCCATTAAGCTGGAGAGATCGTGGAGATTTTTCTGCAATCGCTTGTAATGCTTTATCTATCCCAACTGCAGGATCAGCAATTGTTCCTATTTTGAGCCCATTACCTCAATTTAAAAGATTCTTCCATTTACCGTGGATTGCCGGCGGGCAGCTTGGGTATGCGTTTACTGATTGTTTTGAATTCTTTGTAGAATTTAATTATCGTTCTGCATCGCGCCGGGTATTTGAGCAAACGGGCGTTACTATCCCTAATGATGTAGTTGCGGTGACCTTTAGATTTAATGAAAACTACAAAGTATTTGATGCATATATTGGTGGACGTGTTTACTGGGGCCGCTACTGGTGCGATCGCATTGCATTATTTGCGGGAGCAAAATTTGGTTTAGTTCATCATAAATCAATTTGTTTTGATTTTAACATCGTGAGCACCTGCCCAGGTTCACTTCCATTAACGTCTCCAGCAACAACGCCATTCTTTCTTAGAAATACGCGTCCGGCAGCCGGCTTTGATTTAGGTTTTGATTGGTGTTTAGGATGTGGCTGGTCGTTCATGATTATAGGTGAAGTGGTTGCATCGTGTGGACCAAAAACTAATGGCAATATCATAATAACCACTAACGGCACCCCGGGAAATTGCACCCAACTTCCTTCTATTTTGCCAAGCAATTTAGTTGTTGGCGGCACCGGCACAGAATTATATTTCCCAGTTACTATTGGCTTTAAATACAGCTTTTAATGCGTAAATACAATTTTTTTTTAAACCCAGATGCATGCACGCGCAGCATCTGGGTTTATTTTTTTTAATATGTCTCTTGATTTTTTATTATTCTTGTGAGTAGTCTAAATGCGGTTGCAGTATTAACACTTTAAAAAAAGGGTAAATATGAAAAATCTTACTGCAAAATACCTCTCATTAATGATGCTTGCATCGTTGCTTAGTGGCAACGCAGCGCAAGCAGGAGATGGTTACATGAATAATGGTGGTGATTGTTGTCCACGTCAATATGAGTGTGGATGCAATCCGTTATATTGCGGCGCTTGGGATTTACAAGTGCAAGCAGGCGTGGCGCCAGTTACCTGGCGTAACCGCGGACCGTTAACCGCTATTAACTGTACGGTTACTCCGCCAGCTGGTCCGGTTATCTCACTCTTAACCGCAACCCCTCGTTTCAGCAGATTCTTCAAAACCCCTTGGATTGTAGGCGCGCAAGTTGGTTATGCGATGTCAGACAATTCACGTGTGTTTGTGGAATTTGACTATACCCAAGCAAGCCGTAAAGACGCAGTTGTTGTAACCAACGATTTCGTTACTCCAACCGGTACAACCACCTTCACCTTCGGCAAATTTAAATTGTTCGAAGCGTATGTTGGCGCGCGTTACTATTGGGATAGATGGTGCGATCACTTATCATTCTTCTTGGGTGGTAAAATCGGTTTAGTTCACCACAAAAGACAAAATGCAACGATTGCTTTAGCATTCACCGGCATTACCACGCAAACTTTAACTGATGTTCCTTTCAACAGAAACAGCTCAGTAGTAGCTGGCGGCGGACACATTGGTCTTGATTACTGCATCTGTGGTAACTGGTCATTAGTACTCACCGGCGAAGTTGTTGCTTCATGCGGCCCTCGCGGTGTTGGTGCGATTCACTTGACCACCCCAACATCAAATGGTGTGACCGATATCTTCACCCCAAGCATTGGCACAGCGCTTCGCTTCCCAGTGACTTTAGCGGTTCGCTATAGCTTCTAATACGCTATTTCACGCTAACAAAAACTAATAAAGAAGGCACTAATCAAAGTGCCTTCTTTATTTTTCTTCTGGAATGCTTGATTTTTTACGATTGTTATGAGTAGTCTATTGAAGGTTGCAGTATTAACACTTTTTAAAAAAGGATAAATATGAAAAATCTTACTGCAAAATATCTCTCATTATTGATGCTTGCAACATTGCTTGGTAGCAATGCACAAGCAAGCCGCGAAGATGGTTATATGAACAGCGGTGATTGTTGTCCTCGCCAATATGAGTGCGGATGCAATCCATTATATTGCGGCGCGTGGGATTTACAAATCCAAGCGGGCGTAAATCCAATTATCTGGCGTAATCGTGGTCCAGTTTACGGTGTTAGATGTATTACTGGCGCTAACCCAAATCCAGTTGTAACTCTTTTTGATGAAGCTCCAAAATTTAGCTCTCTTTACAAAACACCTTGGATTGTTGGTGGTCAAATCGGTTATGCAATGTCAGACAATACCCGTGTGTATTTAGAGTTTGATTATTCACAAGCAAAAGCTAAATCTGATGTAGTAATTGCTACTGGTGCTCCAACCGTAAACGGAACATTCACCTTCAATTTCTCTAAATATAAATTGTTCGAAGGTTATGTTGGCGCTCGTTACTATTGGGACAGATGGTGCGATCATCTTTCATTCTTCTTCGGTGGTAAAGTTGGATTTGTTGCTCGTAAAAGACAAACAGCAACCTTCGCAGTTGCGATTCCAAACTTCACTACACTTACTATAACTGATCAAGAATTCAACAGCAAACGCACTGCAATCAGTGGTGGTGGACATCTTGGTCTTGATTACTGCATCTGTGGTAACTGGTCATTAGTTCTCACCGGTGAAGTAGTTGCTTCATGTGGTCCACGTGGCATTGGTGCAATTGCATTGGGTACCAATCCAAATGCTAATGATTTAAGAGCGATCTTCACTCCAAGAGTTGGAACCGAACTTCGCTTCCCAGTAACTTTAGCAGTACGTTACAGCTTCTAATAGCCTAAAACGTTCACAAAAGCTAATAAAAAGGCACCGAAAAAATCGGTGCCTTTTATTTTAAATATAACTTTTTTTGATTCTTGATTTTATGTAAAAGGCTAGAGTAGGCTAACATTCAGTAATATATTTGAAGTAAAGGAGATAGGTATGAAATTTGTTAGTTGCAAGTATGTATCATTACTTGCATTACTCTGTATTTTTGCTTCATCAGCGCGTGCTGAACGTTATGATGATAATCAAGGCGTTGAATGTCGTACGCGTTGCAATAATTACGAATGTGGTTGCAATCCATTGTATTGCGGTGCATTAGATTTTCAAGTACAAGCAGGTATTTTACCCATCTTATGGCATGATCGCGGCGGCTTTTCTTTTATCCAATGCGGTGGCGTTCCTCTTGCAAATCCGGTAATTCCATTATTCGGTATACCTAAATTTAGTAAATTCTTTAATTTGCCCTGGACGGTAGGCGCACAATTTGGTTATGCGCTTTCTGATAATGTGCGTGTTTATTTTGAATTTGATTATTCTCAAGCGAGCGGCAGACGAGCAGTTGCTTTATCAACCGTAAGCACCCTTCCTACTGTTATCACTTTTACTTTAGGCAAATACCAACTGTATGATTTATATGCTGGTGCGCGTTATTACTTTGATCGCTGGTGCGAAAAGCTTTCTTTCTTCTTAGGATTTAAAGCAGGTCTGGTTCACCATAATCGTTTAAGATATAGTTCTATAATTATTCCTGCTCCTGGGTTTGATCCAATTACCTTTACTGATGATTTTGAGCTTCTAAAGCGTAACACAGTGCCAAGTGGCGGTTTAGAATTTGGATTTGATGCATGTTACTGCGGTAACTGGTCAATTGCGTTTACGGGTGGAATTCTTGCAAGCTGCGGTCCAAAGAGTGTAAATACTAACTTCGGCAGAGGCGGATGTGGTGGCTCAATTGTGCCAGTACCGGTCCCAGGAATTCAAAACTTCTTAGTGGGCAGCATTGGTGCTGAGCTTCGCTTCCCCGTAACGGTAGCAGTTCGTTATACCTTCTAAAAAATTATGCAATAAAAAAGGCTCGGTTTAATCGCCGAGCCTTTTTTTGTAATTTTCTTTATTTTAATTCTGTGCTGGCTACGCGATCTGGAAGAGGTTTAACTTCGCAAGATTCTGGTTCTAATAAAAAATTAATATTTTGGCGCAGATGAATCAGTTCTCTTTGCAGTTTGGGGTCTGAAATTTCTGAGAGTCTTTCTACTTCTTGCTTTACATGTAAAGCAGTAGCGGGAGATTGATCGATGAATAAGATGCTTTTTAAAAGCTGAATCTGTTTAAGAGCTTCTTCTTTTTGGATCGATAGTATTCTTTCGCGTTCTGGCAAATCGCGATTGGTCGACCTTCGTTCAGCGCGCACTGTTCTTTGGCTAGTGCTCATGCTATTTGATTGAGTAGTGATTAGCCCTATAGAGCATACAAATATAAGGGTAATTATTTTTAGTAAATCCATTATTATAAGCTCCTATTTAGAGGTGTCCATTTTACGGTTGTGTTTTTGGTATGGTTGTGCATGGCGGATTGCCTCCATTCTATGAAAGCGGTTTTGATACTCCCGCGCATGATTTAATAATAGATTCTGAGCTTTATTTGCTACATTTTCTGCGCGTGTGCGAAGTGCAGAATCGGCATTGCGCGATTCGCGAGCGATATGGCGAGAAGATTCTCTTGCAAATATAACATAGTCCCAGAGATCTTGATTTTCAGCAGTAAGGTTTGCGTTAAAATTGGTAAGAATTCGGGCATACGTATTTTGTGTTTGATTGCTCATGCTGTTTGATTGAGTAGCGAATCCTGCTAATATGCATGTAAAGATAAAAGAAACTGCTTTTATGAAATTCATCACGTTCCTTTAAGATTAGTTTGCGGGATGAAAATTCAGGCGTGAAAGATCAGGCATTTCTTGATCTAATCGGGTCCAGTTTTGACTCATTTGCAGTTGTGACCCTGCTAGACGTCTTTGTCTTGCGTTATCTAGTGCCATCCCTTCTTGCTGATTAATAACGCTTTGTGCTCTTCGAACTAAGTCGGATGCGCGCTTTGTGAGTTTAATGTCATCATCAGTTGCAACTTGTGCTTTAATAATATTCGCTTGGTTTCTGACTTGTATCGCATTAGCAAGAGATTTATCTTGCATTAAGCTTCTACTTAATTGAATCAATCGAGCATCAGGAGTAATAGGTGCCATTGCCTGCGCATTTTGCATCAGGGTAACACCACACAAAAAGATGAAGCTTACTATTTTTAAAATATTCATTGAAAATCCTATATATTCATTACACATAAACTATAAAACTGTTATTTTATTAATAATTATGCCAATAATTATTCAAACTGTCAATGAATAAGTGGGGCCTAAAGCTGCTCCTAGTCTACAAATAATTTACAGGGTAAAAATATCAATAAATAGGATATTTTCCGCAGAAAATGTGTACCTGCTCTTTGATTGTCTTCAAGAGCATCTCATTTTCATGATTTTTGATCACATCATCAATAAGCTGGGCTATAGCCTGAATTTCCTCGTTTTTGGTGATTGCCCGGGTGGTAATTGCTGGGGTTCCAATACGAATGCCGCTGGTTATCCATGGCTTTTGAGGGTCATTAGGAATGCAACTACGGCTCACGTTTATTCCTGCTTTTTCTAGGGCTGCTTCAGATGCTCTTCCCGTAACGTTTTTACTGCGCAAATCCAGGATAAAAAGATGATTATCAGTGCCGCCGGCCACAATCCGGTAGCCCATATCCTGCATAGCTTTTGCAAATGTTTGGGCATTATTTATTACCTGTTTTTGATAGTGGGCAAAATCGGGCTGTAAAGCCTCTTGAAATGCTACTGCTTTTGCGGCGATAGCCTGCATAAAGGGGCCGCCCTGCGATCCTGGCATGATGGCTCTATCCACCGCCTCTGCGTGGGATTGCCTGCACATTACCAGCCCGCCCCGGGGGCCGCGCAATGTTTTATGGGTGGTGCTGGTAACAAAATCGGCAACTTTAATAGGGCTCGGATGTAAATCGGTGGCTATCAGGCCGGCAATATGAGCAATATCAGCCATAAAATAAGCACCCACACTTTGAGCAATACGGGCAAAACGCTCAAAATCTATGATTCTGGAGTAAGCGGAAGCGCCGGCAATAATGAGTTTAGGTTTATGCTCTTGGGCAAGTTTTTCTACTTGCTCATAATCAATCAATTCAGTCTCTTTATTAACGCCGTACGCTACTGATTTATAGATGTTTCCTGAGAAGTTTACTGAATGCCCATGAGTTAAATGGCCTCCCTCTGCTAAGCTCATACCCATAATGGTGTCGCCTGGCTTTAAAACGCTAAAATAAGCGGCCATATTGGCTTGCGAACCTGCATGAGGTTGCACATTGGCATGATCGGCTTTAAACAGTTTTTTGCATCGTTCAATTGCCAAAAGTTCTGCTTGATCAACTAAAGCACAACCAGCATAGTATCGTTTGCCCGGATATCCTTCAGCATATTTATTGGTTAAAGCAGATCCGGAGGCTTGCAAAACAGCGGTCGAGGCATAATTTTCTGAAGCGATGAGGGTGAGTTCTTTTTCTTGGCGAAACGTTTCTTCGTTGATAATGGTAAAGATTTCTGGATCGGTAACATTGAGTGGGCGCATAGGGAATCCTTTTTATTACGAATGTAATTGCATTTTTTGAATGCTTTCCTATACTAAATCATATAACAAATCTCTTGTTTATAAAGGATCCCTGGTGATTTCTACTTCAGATTTTCGCAAAGGCGCTAAAATTTTATTTCGCGATGCGCCCTATATGGTTCTCGAATACCATCACGTTAAACCCGGAAAAGGTGGCGCGTTTGTGCGTACCAGAATGAAAAACATGCTCACAGGACTCGTTCATGAAGAGCTTTTCCGTTCAGGCGAAAAATTCCCAGATCCAAATCTCGAATATAAACAGATGCAATACTTGTATGCAGAAGACGATCAGTATAACTTCATGGATCAAGAATCTTATGAACAAATAGTACTGAATAAAAATCAACTTGAAGAAGTATTAGATTTTCTTAAAGAACAAATCATTTATACCGTTCTTTATTTCTCAGAAAAACCGATTGCCGTAACTCCTCCGCTCTTTATGGAATTGGAAGTTAAAGAAACTCCTCCCGGTGTTCGTGGTGATACCGCGCAAGGCGCCGGCTATAAGCCTGCGACACTTGAAACCGGATTGGTAATTCAAGTTCCGTTGTTTATTAACGAAGGCGACATTCTTAAAATTGATACGCGCACTTCTGAATATCTTGAACGTATTAAAAAATAACATCTTTAGCATTTGATGGAGTTTCCCAAAGATGAGCAGCGCTTGTTCTGACATTAATAATAATCAGCATTTGGATGAGATAGATCGCCCTATTTCGTATAATGATTTATCTCGCCGCGATGTGCGATCACTTGTTTTACACTTGTTATATGCAATGGATGCATTTGATTATAGTGCTTCTTTAGAATCAATTACTGATAACTTTAATCGCGGCTTTGAGCTCGCTATACCTTTTAATAGTGAAGTTTTTACCGTTGCAAAAACCGTAATTGATAATCGCGATGCGCTCGATGAAGCGATTAAACCTCTTTTGCATAATTGGCGATTTGATCGCATTGGGCTGTGCACTAAACTTATTTTACGTCTTGCACTTTGGGAGCTTAATAACACCAAAACATCAGCCAATATTGTGATGAATGAAGCAATTGAGCTTGCTAAATGTTTTGCGGAACGTGATGCGTATAAATTTGTAAACGGTATTTTGGATGAAGCGGTCAAGAAAATGGGCCGTGAATCAGAAATGAAACCAGCAGCTGAATCATCAGACAAAGAATAAAATAGATTTTATTTGAATGTATAAAAAATCCATCCTTGTGATGGATTTTTTTCTTTTCTCAGAATTTTCACTAGACTAAATTTTGTTTACTGAGAAATTCTTTAAAAAAGGAGTTGAGTATGCATTCATGGCATCATACTATTTCACAATTATTTGGTCTTGGAATAGCAAATGAATCTTTAAGCGCAGTGCATCTAATCGCGCGAATTACATTTATCTATTTTGCGGGGATGATCTTATTTCGCATTAACCGCCAATTCATGAGTATTGTTACTCCGTTCAATTATATTCTTAATTTTACTCTTGGCTCAGTGCTGGCAGAAGCGGTAACCGGAGAGGTGCCATTTTTTTCTGTTTTAATTATGGCATTATTTATAATGTCTCTTAATTTTGCAATTTCTTGCTTGAATTATATTTCAAGGCCCTTTGAAAAATTTATTAAGGGTTGGGAAGAAGTGCTCGTGCTAGACGGCAAAATTCAGTGGTCTGAGATGCGCAAAAATTTGGTGACAAAAGATGAGTTGCTGGAATCTCTTCACTTGCAAACTAACTCTAACGATCTTTCACGCGTGCACAAAGCAATCTTTGAAAATAGCGGTAGAATCAGTTTTGTGCTCAAAGATAAAAATTAGTTTTTCTGATGCCTAAGAGATTATTTTCCATTGTTGTTTTATTCCTCGCTTCTCAAAACATTTTTGCCTATCATCAATGGGCAGTTGTGGGAGCCGGATTAGCGGGTGTTATCAGCGTTGCTGTACTTTTAGAAAACAATGTTGATCCTGCAACTATTATTTGGATTGATCCGGAATTTAATATGGGACGCATGGGAAAATGTTATCGCAATGTGCCTGCCAATACTAATATTAGAATTTTAAAACAATTTTTTAACACGAATAAATTTTTAAAAAAATTTCCTTCAGAATCTCGAGAAAAATTATTTTCATATTCGCCTGAAGCGTGTCTACCGTTGTATGTAGTGATTGATCCGTTGCTTGATGCTACAGATTATTTGCGTACTCAAGTAACTTCTTTACAAGAAACAGTACAATGCATAGTGAGTGAAAACAATGAGTGGGTGCTGGAATGTGCATCGGGCACGATTCGTGCAAAAAAAGTGATTTTAGCAACCGGAGGCTATCCCAAAAAATTAGATTATCCGCTGCAAGAGATTCCGCTTGATGAAGCGCTTGATAAAAGTAAATTAGCTGTGAATGTAAATTCAAATGATTCAGTTGCCGTGTTTGGTGGGATGCATTCTGCAATACTGATTCTCAAATATTTAACTGAGTTGGGGGTGAATAAAATATTTAATTTTTATACCACTCCATATCAATATCGCGTTTCTGGTGCAGAAAGTTTGCAAGGAATAACGCTCGAATGGGCCCATACTGTTTTAGAGCAGCATCCACCTACGAATCTTTTGCGAATACAAAGTACGCCAGAAAATATACGATGCCATTTGCCCGAATGCAATAAAGTAATTTACGCAATAGGATTTGAGCGCAATCCATTATTAATAAATGGAACTCATGAATATTGCGCAGATGAAAGAACAGGAATCATCTTTGCCAATCTCTTTGGTATTGGAATGGCTTTTCCGGTCACCATCAAAACATTAAAATGTTCAAAAGTTGCAATTCATGGATTTGTTAATTATTCTGCGCGTGCACGCACGTTAATCCCAAAGTGGATACAGTCATAACTTATTTTTGTAATTGATAGAGATAAACCGGTGATCCTTGTGACCACGTCATTGGAAGTTCATATTGTTTAATAAATTTGAATTGTTCATTCTCAGGCAAATCTTTAAGCGTTAAAACACGCAACCCATTTTTGCATTCAGTTGCCATCTTATTCACGAGTAAGTTCATAAGTTCTTCTGAAAAACAAGTTGAGCACATAAAAATCGCTGTTGCTTTACTCAAATCAGTATCAATAATATTTTGTTCGCTAAACTGTAATTTAGTAGGATTGGTGAGTATTTTGCGTTTGATAAGTTCTTGTTTAATTTGTTCCGCTCCGGTGCAACGCGTTGGAGAAAGCTCAATGCCAGTTGCATATGCGGGAGTGGTGAGTGCTACTTGTACGCATACCTTGCCCACCCCTGATCCTAAATCATAAAAGTAATCATGTTTAGTGAGAGCTAGATCGTGCAATAAATGAGCAAGTGATTCAGTGGTGATTTCGCCGTAAGTTGGATTGCCGCCGCAATTTTCAATAAATTGGCGTTCTTGAGTTTCGATGCAAAAGCCGCTTACGGTGCAATATACATCATCGATAATCTCATTTACTTCTTGGGCATTATAAATTTTTTGTGAATTTTTATTTTTAAGATATAGGGCGGTGGGTAAGATTGCTGCTAAAATAGCTATAAAAATAATTTTGTTTTTCATAAAATGCTCCTTTTATATTCAGATAAATGCTTTTTACAGGGGTGAATATACTATATACTTTTTTTAAAATAATACTTAACTCAGGATCGCAATGAGATACATTGCAAAAAAAATTAGTGGGATGTGTTTACTTTTATCAGCATTTTGCATAAGCGGCATGCAGCCACCTTGCCCGCCGTTAGATAATAATATTGCCGCTCATATGATACAAGATGGAAGTGATCAAGTATGTCCTATTGCCCCAGAAGGAATTATCGCCGCTATTAATACTCTTATGGGTGTTAATCCCAGAAGAACTGTGGCATCTTTAAAAGCTTCTTATGGCTTTAAGCCGCCGCCGGAAAAAAATAAAGTTGATTTACAAGATAATAGGATTAAAGAAGCGGCTTCGACGTTTCTGAGCCGAGAAAATGCAGCGGCATTAGGGTATAAAAGAACTGATCAGTTTAGTGAATTTCAATTTGCATCGGGAACAGGAGATCTCAAGAGAGTTGCCCAGCTCCTTGATCTAAACGTTGATATTGATGAGCAATCTGGCGGATGCACTGCACTTCATGTGGCAACTCGCAATGGTCGGGAAAGCATAGTAGATTTGCTAATTGAGCGAGGAGTCAATGTTCTTTTAAAAGATGATCGTGGCGGCACTGCATTACATTTTGCTGCAGCTAATTATCAAACTTCTATTGCTCAACGCTTAATAAAAACTAATAGTTTGTTGGTTAACGCTGAAGATAATGAGGGTGATACACCTTTGCATGTAGCAGCAACGAATGGGAACTCCCAAACGGTGAAATTATTATTACAAAATGGCGCGATCATGAAGCGTAATAAAGCGGGACAAGATCCATTAGATGCTGCCCTAGAATCCTTTAAACAAATGAATAATGCGCATGTTCAAGGAGAAGATTTTTTTGCACAATCCAAGCCACAGCAAACGCTTAAATTATTGAAACGAGCCCTTAAAAATGCTTCAGAGTAAAGCGTTAAAAAAATCATTTAAAATGTAATTCCAAAGCTCGCTCCAACGGTGAATCCACCAATTTGCACATCGTGTCTTCCATAAACATTGGGCATGAGTGATTCAAATGACTTCTGTTCGACTGCATATTCTCCAAAGATGCCTAATAAAAAGCAATCCTTTTTAATAAAGTTAACACCAGCGTTAATAAAAAATCCTACGCCGGTTCGATCAATTTTTCTATTTACATAAATCGAATCATTACGTTGATGGAAAATAAAATAGCGTGGGCCAATGGAAAGATAACCTTTAGTGCACTGTCCTAAATCAGCAATAAGTCTCAGCCCCAGATCTAGAGGAACTTGCGAAATAGATGTTTTTTGATTTCCCTCTAAAGATTTTCCACTTGTGCGCAAATATCCAACGCTGCCATAAAGTGCGAATATCTCACTCACGGGAAATGTTCCACTGCCTTGAATCTCAAATCCGCCATGATAAATCTTACGCAGTGTATTATTAGAAAAAAAGAAATATCCTGGTTTAATTTCAAGCCATGAGCAGGAGGTTTGCCCATGCAGCGATGGCACCATGCACGCGATTGCCAGAGCACATATTTTTTTTATCATTTGATTTGCCTTATCTTTTTTCTCAATTTTTTAATCGATGGTAACCGTAATTTGATCACTTTCGTTTCCATTTTCATCGAATGCTGCTACGCCATACACTATTGCGACATGGTATGGTTGATCATGATCCTCATATGAGATAGTTGAAGCATTTACCGTTGCAATAAGAATATTGTCACGGTAGATGTGATACCCTTGCACATCTTCTGAAGGGCTTGGTTGCCATTGCAGCGTATTAAAAAGCTCATAGATCACGCCGAAATCATTTTGCCGTTGAAAGCCAATGAGATCGGTTGGTGCATCTGGCCCAAATCCTAAAAAATCAAGTTGCACAAACGTAGGATTTTCATTTGGTAAATATGAAAGTGAATAGTTCGGAATTGTTGGCGAAGTAAATACGATATCATCAAAGGTTCCGGTTATTCCAGACGAAGTAAGAACGGTGTATGTTCCTCGCTGAGCGCTTGGATCTATACTGATTTCTAAGGTGCCTGCTAAAGACGCCGGCCCATTAACCAAGACTAAAGATGGGGTGCTACAGGAATCGATTTCAATGTGTACCAAGCTTCCGGGTGTGGTGAAATCAAGATTTGCTGGACTTAATGATAGGCTTCCTAAAGTGAGCGTTTGGGCCGTTTCTGGCCAAATTGCTCCAGAATTTACAAAGACATTTCCGGTCAAGCTTCCCATTCCACTCAATGTGCCTCTTTGCGTACTAAAGCTAATGTTTCTACAAACAGAAATTGATGCCGTATCGATGAGCCCATTCACTTTAAAATTTGCATTGTTAATGGTAATGGTCCCCGGATAATCAGTAGTCCCATTGTAAACAACTGTTCCATTTCCTTTCACAAAAACGGTTGTTCCTCCGGCGCCAAAAATGGTGTCATCAGTAAATGCAACTTGATCGCCGAGTGTTAAAAGATCATCAGTATCTTGTGCCATCAAGGTGAGAGAAGATCCGGTGCGTAGAAAAATACTATTAGCCCATGCTGAACCATCTAAGCCATCTAAGCCTCCACCACTTCCTGCTGTTCCATGAATTCCTGCTTGAGTGGTATTGTTTGAGGTGTTGAAGATGGTTGGAATCGCTGAAAATGCTTGTATAGTGAAATTCAAATTGCTATCCACAAAGATAGCGCCTCCAAGACCACTTCCTCCGCCACCACCACCACCACCAAAGCCTGACCCAACAGTATCGGAGCCCGCTCCACCTGCTCCACCGCCTAGATTTCCGATATCAGTTCCGCCCGAAGCATTAGAACCATTAGAAGATCCGCCACCAGCGCCGCCGCCGCCGCCCAGGAACTCACCGCCATCCGCAGGTGTGGCGCCCGATTGATTGACTCCGCCGCCACCGCCACCGCCGCCAACTCCGCCAACGCCACCACTGCCGGTATA
>CAYMRF010000006.1:0-43186 GCA_964392765.1 uncultured Pseudomonadota bacterium | reverse complement strand
CAGCCTTTTAAGCTGTGGGTCGTTGGTTCTATTCCAACGCGGCTCACCAGTCATTTCCTTCAGAAATGCCTGGCAAGCCAGCTTCTAAGCGGCATTAATCAAGTCTTTCAAATTTGCGTCCCCATCGTCTAACGGTTAGGACATCGCCCTTTCACGGCGGAAATCCGGGTTCGATTCCCTGTGGGGACGCCACTTTTTTACTTGTTAAAAAAGTGGCTATCCAGCCTTCGCTCCTTTGGAGCTTCGGCGGACGCAGCGCCTTTTTTAAATGAAATCATAATTTAATCAGTTGTTTTTTTGATATTTATTAAAAATCGCTTTCTTTTTAGCTGTCTTCTCTTTTCCGGCACGCATAGAGAACATGAATTCTTCCTCGACGCAATCATCTGCTGAGCTTGAGTTATTATGGGCCTTGATAAGACAGTTTTCAAAGGCTCTTCTTGCTTTAATGATTCGCGTCTCTTTCTTAACCTCAATAGCAGAACTTTGCTCTTCTTTATTGGGAAGAATCAATGACTTTGCATCTTTACCTAAAATGTATAGCTCTCTGGCAAGAGATATGTAAGATACGCATGAAAGTGGGCCAGCTAGATTTTTGAGTGCTTCTTTGAGCGCCTCATTTCCCAAGGTTGAAGCCGTTGCGTTACCTATCACAGAGGCTGCATCGCCAGACATTTCCATAGCACAATTTTTACTGTGTCCGATTAAAGACAAAATCATGATAAGGCCAAAAGCAGAATGATGCTTAATAGTTACTTTGTTCATTGTCTAATAATTCGAAGGTGAATGCAGTTTCTTGGCAGTGATCTGGGATAATTACATTATTTCCTTGAGTGTTAGCTCCATGTTTCATCAAGCAATCAATGAGATCTTTTCTGGCATTAAATGCTTTCAAAGAATCTTCTTTTTTCATTGCATTTAATTTTTCTTCAGCCGTAGAAATAACGTAAGGTCTTGCAATGCGCCCCACTGAAATTGAAGCTGCAGCTATTCCCGCAGCAGTAGCAGACGAAACGGCACAAGTTTTTGCTGTTGCTAACACGGCAGCAGTTTTGACTGCTATAGCGCCAGCTGCAGATTTGGCAGCTAAAACTGTTCCTGCCGGTAATATAACTGGACCTGCCACTATAATTGCTATTGTGGCGCCAGAGCCGATAGCAATGCCAATAAATACTTTTTGGGCAGTCGATGTACCCTCTTGATGAGGGGCGCCATTGTTTGCAGTCATTAACGGACTTATTGCTACTAGCGCAATTGAAAAAATAAATTTTAAATTATTCATGATAATGGGAATATTCATTGAAAGTTTCTGTCATGTCTTTTATTTGATTTTTCCCGCCCAACATCGCGAATATTCTTGCTGATCCTTCGCATTCAAAAGGAAGACCAGAATTATTTCTTAATGCATCAGATTTTGATTTAAGCATACATTCGGTGAACTTTTCTTCTGCCTCTAGGACTCTGAGTTTATTGCGGGCATTGATGAGGCGGCCGGCATATGCTTTTTGTTGTTCTTCGCTGGGAAAGGTAGCTTCATAAATTTCTTTTCCAATGGGATACAGTTGAGTAGCGCCGTAAATAGCAACTGCAACTCCAGCGACAACCGTTAATCCTTGTACTGCTTGAGCGCCTTTAGCAGCAGCTTGAACACCCAAACTTGAAGAAGCGTCAGCTAAATTTGTGCTTCCGGCTTCTAGGGCTTTCGCCAGATTTGCAGATATTTCAACTCCGTTTTTTGTCGTTTCTATTGCAGATGGCCCCAAAATTTTTGCTGTTTCAATCCCAATGTTTGCAGAAGCATTAGCGATATTTTGAGTTGCTTCTGCCAGACCAAGTGATTTGCCAGCAACACTTAAAACCTTCTCAATCTTTGGAATCGAATCAACCACAGCTTTTACTGAGTTAAGACCAACATCACATCCAGCTCCAGCGGCAACTGCATCAAATGAAAAAATAATAATTGAATGGAAGAGAAAACTTTTAATGCTTAAATTTTTCATCACTAACCTTTAATTAATGATTTTTGTTTTGTAAGTCTTCCAGTTTTTGATCGATTTCTATTAATTCTTGTTGATATTCTTCATATTGTTCCACAAGAGTTTTCAAAAAATCACGTTCAAGGGCGCTTCTAATTACAAGAAATTTTAATGCTTCAAAGTCTGTTAGTCTTCTATTGTCTCCTTTGAAGAGTTCTTTAACAAAAAACTTCTTAACATTTTTTGTTATTTTAATAGCCTCATCTACAGTTTCTCCAAAATTATCAAGCGAAGAAGCAGTTTCTTGTATAAAATCCTTAGTTTCCTGTTCATTAAGATTTTTATCTGCAGCTAATTGAGAAAGGAAAGATCCCCCATTTTGAACGATAGAATGCAAGAGTTCATCTTTTTCATCTATCATCTTGGCCAGTTCTGATAATTGCTGCATCTTTTTGAATCGGGCTATTTTTAATTCTTGTCTTTTAATTTCGACATTTTCTGCGTGGGTTGCAAATGGAAGAGATGCTAAAAATATCATTGAAAGTTTCATCATTTTATTTTTCATATTGTTTCTCTGTTATTATAAATGTATTTGTTATTCAGAGCGCAACGAAAAGGCTAGAACTCACCTTTGATAATGAGATAACCTATTGATCCCACAATGATTCCCATAATCGACCATACAGTAATAATAGGAATAGAAGAATAATTAAGGATCATTCGTAAGACATCACCAGCAAAGAACAAAACTGTTCCGCTGCCAACCATGTTAAAAAATTTATCTAAATTTTTCATAATAATGTTAGTATTTAACGCAATTTTTCAGAATCTAGTGCCCCCGACTTTTATACCGAGAGCATTGTATTAATTGTTGTTTGGTTTATCGAGCCATTCATTTTTATGTCAGATTATGGATGGGTTATCCAACATTCTAATTATTCTTGCCATACCCCAAAATATTGCATGAAATAACTCATTGCTAACCAACCCAAGGCAAAATATAAAATGTTTATTTCTGTTTTCAATGCAAATATTTCAGAATGTATCGATAAAAATTGGCATATTACTAATGAAAGACTGTAGACGATGGAATAAATACCAACATCCCTTAAGAATCTTGCTGGTAATATGTTCATGGACACCATGGCCCCGCAAATATCGCGCCTACAAAAAGAGAAGCTCCTTCAACTGCTGCGATGACTCCTGCTGCGCTTCCAGTTGATGCCAGAAGTCCACCAGCAACCGTTCCAACCGTTTGTGCCCCAGCCGCATTTACAATGCCCCCGGCAACTCCGGCTCCAGCGATTCCCACGCTGGTACTTGATGCAGCGGCCATTCCAAGTCCTGTTCCGATAGCTTTGCCTGTAGCCGCACCTGCTCCTGCAACCAGAGGAGCTGCAGCGGTACCTCCTGAGGCTGCAACAATGCCACCAATAGTAGCGCCCGCAGCAATTCCGGCTGCGCTGTAAATGGTTGTTTTAGTTAAGTTATACATAACCCATGCCCCCCATGGCCCACCACCATCTCCGCGTACTTTAGCAAGAAGTTCATACCGTCCTTCCTCCAATTTGTTGACGCGAATATAGCCGGCATCTTTAAATTTTCCCATAGCGCCGCGTTTAATAACTTCTTGGAGCAATGGATTTAGATTATGTTTTTCAACGCGATATGCCGCATTGTTATCTTCTACGTAAAATTTCTTGTTGTCTGAGTAGAGTTTCAATGCTTCTTCTTTGCTATTGACATCGAGTGGAACTAATTCCATCGAATTGTTGAGAATGGGCATGAATAATAGTGTTAAAAATAAGAGTTTCTTCATATTTTCCTAGCTAATAATATGAGAATAAAAAAATGTACTGAGTTGTTTTGCTTTTTACTACCCCGCAATCCGGAGTATTACATTGAGATCCTCAGAGTATTGTTGTTAAATGCCTTGCTGCTTATTACCATCTCCTGGTGCTTCATTTGATTGAGCTAAACTACCAAAATAAAAGTAAAAGTTAAAGAAAAACTTTACAGGGTTGCATTGTGGATATATCTTTCAGATCGTCTTATTCGCACAAGATAAGATTTTCAGAATCAATCCTAAAAACAATCAAAAAACATAATAGAATACGCATAAAAATCGATTTTAAAATTTTTAATAAATTGTTGAGACTTGAGACTATAGATAAATTCCTAAAGATGAACATACTGTTTCAAGGGTGTGAAATGGTACAAACTGAATTGAGCCTTCAAGAAGTTGGTCTTCGAGGGGACGCCAGTCATTTCATTCAGAAATGACTGGCTGGCCAATCAATTTTTAATGAATTATAAGTTTATAAAATGGGATTCTTATGATTACTTCTAAGTTAAAATTACTTTCATTATTTGTTCTTATTTCTTTTTCCCCCATCGATTTATGTAATGCTGAGGAAACTCCTCTCATGTGGGCTTCTGCAGAAGCTAATATCACTGAAATGCAAATGCTTATAAAAACAGGAGCTTGCGTAAATGATGTTGCATGGCGCGATCAACCTCATGGCGGCAAGCCTGTTTTGCGATATGCAATTGATAGTGGTTCTTTAAGGGCAGTTCAAATATTGCTTGAAGCTGGTGCAAGTCCTCATAATTTTACTGAGTCTCCAATAATTAAAGATGGCGATGATAAGCGCGCGAATGTTCGCAATCTCTCTTTACTTTCTCATGCAATTAATTCTGGCGCACCGATTGCTATCATTCAAGAATTGATAACTCACGGCGCGCATATCGATGGATCGCCCAAAATTTGGGGCGATTGGAGCGCTCTTATGGTTGCTGCATATCGCGGCAATAAAGAAGCCGTGATTCTCTTATTGCAAGCAGGCGCAGATAAATCTGCCATTAATTCAATGGATAATAAAACAGCGCTTGATTATGCACAAGAGATGCAGCATCTTGAGATTGCAAAAATTCTTGAAGTTTAATTTTTATTATCATTTTCCATAAATCTATGCGCAAAAGCTATTATCTGTTCATGGTCCATTTCTAAGTGGGCAATGATTATTGGTGGATATCCAAATATTTTAGACCAGAAGATTGCCATCTTGCCGTTGAAAGAAGCTTGCTTGAACAGTTTGTAGGAATCATTCACTCGAATGCCGATATTAATCAACGGGGTTCCGTATTGGAACTTATCAAGTGTTGCAATATCTTCCCACGGTATAAATCCAAAATCACGAACCCAAACCCCTTTATTAGTGAATTTTGCTAGATCTTCAGGCTCGTTTTTAAGAAGAAGCACCGAAATAAATCCGATTATCAAGAGCACAAGAGTTAAAACAATGATGCTTTGCAAGAAAAAGGTGATGTAATGGCCCAGGTATTTATATAAGCCATTACTAAGATAAAAAAAGCCTGTCAGCATCACGATCATAAAGAAACATACTGCTAAGCCAGCCTTCATGCCTTCCTTGTGAAATGGAATAATTATTTCTTGATTGTCCATTGTGGTTCCTTGTCAGCGTTAGGAAAATAATCAGCAATTGTCTTGGGTCTTGCCCATTCATTAAAATACGGTTGTAGGATTAAAACGAATAGTAATGCAGCAAAAAAAGAATAAGGGTTTTCAACCATGTCACTATAGGGTATTTTTTTACCTGTGATATGGCTCATTATTTGTAGCGCATAGATAACGCTCCATATACATCCGTAGTAAAAAAAGAAATCTTTCAGAATTTCATAACGTGATTTTAGTGGCATGCAAGTCCTAATTTATTTATTTAAATCTTCTAATTTTTGATCAATGTCTATAAGTTCTTGTTGGGTTTCTTCATATTTTTCAACAAGTGCTTTTAAGAAATCGTATTCATGAGTAAATCTAACGACGGCAAATTTCAAAGATTCAAAATTGTTAACGCCTTTCTTTTGCTCTTTTATAAGCTCTTTAACTAAAAAGCCTTTAATATTTTTGTGATCTTTAGTCGCTGCGTTAAATTTATTATCAAAATGATCAAGAGATGCTGAAATATTTTCGGTGTTCATATTTTCATTTTGACAACCCTTCTTTGAGCTGATTTGATCGTCGGCCAATCGGACAATTGTATGAAGAAGCTTATTTTTTTCGGTGATGGTCGTTGCAAGCTCTGATAGTTCTTTCATTTTTTGCAAGCGTATCGTTTTTAAATTTTTTATTTGGAATTCGATATTTTCTGCAAAGCTTACGAATGGAAATGAAATAAAAAAAATTATTAAAAGATTTTTCATGTTTATTCCTTGATACTAAATTGGTTCACATTTAAATTTTTTACATGGATTATATCGCGCTTCAAGCATAAAAATTATTTCTTGATAACCCTTGGATTTTGCTAAATCTAAAGCGCTTAACTGATCAGAATTTCTAAATGTTGCGTTTGCGCCTTGTTCTAATAAAAATTGAACGTTGGATGTATTCCCCCACCATGCTGCCATCATGAGCGCAGTGTGTCTATATTCAGGATGCCGAGTATTAATAGGTGCACCCGCATCAAGAAGCATTTTAAGAATTTCGCAATTATCTCTTACGGTTGCAGCATTAATAATGGTGTGATTTGCGCGAGAAATTCTTGCTTCTCTTGTTTGCCACTTATTAAAAGATGCTCCGGCTCTCAAGAGTCTTCTTGTAAGACGAATATTTCTTGTCAACACTGCAGTATCAAGAGGATACTCCGAGCTTAAAGGAGATTTTAGATTGGGTTTTGCGTCATTTTCCAATAAGAGATCCACAAGAACTTCATTTCTATTTCTTACGGCAATGCAGAGCATGCTTTGAGGGCGATACCCGTGAGTAACACACGTAATGCTATTCGGATCAGCTTCTGTTGCCTCTAATATTTCAGAGGCTTTAGTCGCGTCATTTCCCTCAACGGCATTATACAGGTCTCTCGTATCATTATACGTTGTTGCAATTAAGACCAGCTCTGTTTTTGAAGCTTGTTTTTGCATTGCGCATGCAAGATGCCCGAACCCGATAAGAAGGATTACCAATTTTCTACAATTTAAACGCATCAAGCTCAGCCATTGTGTCTGGGTGGGTAGATCTCACGGGAGGCGTTACTACTTTTGGAGCCGGAGGGGCATATTTTTTTTGTTTGATGGATTCTAGCATCGCATGAAGCCGCTCTTTGTTCATATTTAAAACGGTAATCACCACATTGCTTGAATCATCAACAATAACCCCAATTTCTTTTTTAAAGTCCACGCGTAGTGTTTTGGTTTTACTTTTGTCAGTGGGATATCGATGTCCATTGGCTGCTGCAAAAGAAGCATTTTTTTCACCAACTTTACGTTCTTTCATGCGATCGAGAGCGTGCCGTGAAAAGCGAAATTGCTCTATTCTTTTACCTTTGTCTTCTTGCTCATTATGAGTTTGCAGTACAAGATCCCAATCCTCATCTTCATAATCTTCAACAGATTGCATAGCATTTATAGCAAAAGGTGAAATAAGTAGTAACGAAACAAGTGCCGTGTAGAGTTTCATGTTAGTTTTCCCTTAGAATTGATCATAGTCTTAAATAAGTGGTTCAACTTTAATAAAAATTCTTTATTATGAAAAGCATGTTATCAAATTTTTATACAGTAACTTCTGGATCTTTCATGAAAACATTAAAAAACATGATATTAATTGTAAGTGTAGTAACTGGCTCGGGCATTTTTGCGATGGAAGATTTAAGATCGCTGCATCCTAATATGAGCAAAATTGCGCAAGGGCTTCTTGCTCAAGAAGATACTATTACGCCACGCAAGTTAATATCATTTTTTGAATCATTGCCTTATACGGCAAATGCTTTAGATGTAGCCGATCGAATGAAAGGCAAATCTCATCTTGTTCAAGAGCCTGCAGTAATTAAATGGTGTGCCAATGCAAGAAAAAGATTGAAGCACGGTGAGCTTTTAAGAAAGCATTGCTGGATGCCAACAGAAACAAAAAAAATAGATTTGCTTCTCAAGAGAAAAAATCTTGATTTGAATGGTCAAGACGATGTGCTGGGGATGACTCCTCTTTATGTTGCAACGTTTAATAGATATACTCCTTTAGCATTAAGATTAACCAGCATGGGGGCAAATTCAGCTATAGCCGATAAGGGCATTAAATGTACGCCATTATGGTTGGCATCAACTTCAGGAAATCATGAGTTGGTAAGAGCATTGCTTGATGCCGGAGCAGAGATTGGAGAATGCGACATTCCACACCTTAAGTATTTAGGGTATACATTAGCTGCTGAAGTCCTGGAAAACGAAGAAGTAAAAAGAAAAGCACCTGCAGGCATTCAAGAAGAGCCAGCACGAAAAAAACGTAGGTAACATTATCGGCAACAAATTAAAGAGGCTTCGCATGAAAAATTCTAAAATTATACTGTTAGCTTTAGCGATCGCCACGCCAATAATCAGTATGGAAATGGAAGAAGTGCCCTTAGGATTCGCTCAAAATTCACTGCGTGAGACAGAGATTTTCTTAGTAAAGCAAAATGTTGAGGCATCAGGATTGATGGTGGTGCTTAATGGATTTCATTATACCGCACACGCTCTTCAAGTGGCAGATCGGTTGAAATCCAGAAAGCCAGCACTTATGAGTACTCCATCCGTGGCCGCATGGCATAAGGCTGCAAAAGCGCGTCTTGAAAGCGGCGCAGAATTATATCAAGAGGTTATGGCTAATAATAAAGAAGCAGTATCAAGACTTGTGAAAGATAAGAAAAATCTCGATTTTAATTGGCAGAATCCTGCAGAAGAAAATAGAAGTGTGCTTGCGTTAGCGAGTGTATATGGACAAGTAGAAATCGTGGAAACTCTTGTGAGGGCAGGTGCAAATCCAAATCCAGAAGATGGAAAGGGACGCACGCCCCTTTGGGAAGCGGCTTATAATGGCAAGAGATCAGTGGTTGAAAAGCTCGTTGCTGCAGGTGCAAAGATTGATAAGATTGTTGAAGGGAGAACTATTATTGATTGGACGCAGCGAAGGGGGTTTACTGAACTTGCGCGTTATCTTGAGATTGAAAAAGGTAAACAAAGATAATTATATAATTTCAAAAAAATACAGCGTGATTATTTTACCAAAGGTCACGCTGTATTTTTTTGAACCTAATAAAAATTAATAACGATCAGATTGACAAGATACTGCGTAACGCTGCTGCTGCTGCAATTCTGCTTGCATACGTTGCATTTTCGTTTCCATTTCTTTTAGTTGGACATCTCTGGCTTGAATCTCAAGATCTTTCTTTTCGACTTGGCGGCGAAGAGGTGATATTTCTTTTGCTTTTTCTTTAAGTGAAGATATTAATTGATCAGTTTTTTGCTTTTGTGCAGCTGATTCTTGAGTAAGTGCTGCTATAGAGTCGCGAACTTTTTTGTTATCAGCCTGTAGTTCTTTTACCTTACCACTTTGCAAGCTCTCTAAGATTGTATCTCCGATTTTATCGCGATTAAGTGCTACAACAACACCTGCAGCAGATCCGGCAGGTCCTGCAATAACGCCACCTACTATAACTCCACCGGTAACTGCTACTGCATTTTTTAAAGATGCGAGTAAAAATCCGCGAGGTGAATTGAGTGGATCGTTTATATCAAAAGCAGAAACAGAAGGCTCTGTAGATTCGAACGGTGCTTCAGGCCAATTTTGTTGTGGACGTGGTTGGTCGGAGCCCTCAGACCAATCTGCATAATCGCCGCCACTGTCCATGCAATTAATGTTTGAGGACAAAGTAAGTCCCAATAAAGCGAGAGCTAAACCTTTACTTGCTGTTACCAATAATTTATTCATATTTTTTCCTTTGTTTATTTATTTTGTTTTATAGCGAGTGATTAGGGCAGAGGATATTCTACACAACTTTAGCTATTTGTCAGTTATTTTCTGAGATACTGAATGCACGCGAGAATGTCTTCTGAAATGCTCAAGTTTTGGGCTGCAATAGCTCGTTCATTTTCGCTATCTCTTTTTGTAACTCAAGTATTTGTGAACTTTTGTTTTGAACTCTTGCGCGTAACGGAGAGATAGTGCGGCGCGATTCTGTGCTTTGTTCAATAATCTCCTTTGGTGCAATGAGTTCTTTAGCCTTGGTAGTCTGCGCTTTTGCATTTTCTAGCTCTTTTTGCCAGTCGTTTTCTTCTTGCAATTGTTTTGCTTTGAGGGCTTCGAGTTTTGCTGCAAACACGTTTTCAGCGGCATGTACACTGTGTGCGATTACTTTTACAGCAAGAGCATCAAAATGTTTTGAGTTGGGAACGGAGCTAGAGGAATGCGAGCTGTCTGCAACGGCAACTTTGCGAAGTGTTCCCATAAGAGCAAAGTGGGCCGCATCTCGTACAAGTTTAGAATCAATATCCTTAACGTTGTCAGCGCTTTCTTGAGTTGGCAGAGGAATCGCAATATCCTGAGGATGTAAAATTTTAATAATTTTATTTTCTAATTCGGTGATTAAAGCGGCTTTATTGTTTTCTAATCGAGCAAAATATAAGTGTTTTCTTTCTTGATCTTGCTTAGTGAGCACGATTGGCTTAGCGCCTCTCATGTAACACGTATATCTTTTGTTATCTGTTTCATTGCAACAATAATGCCCACCAAAATTAGAAATGATATTTCCTTCAGTTTTTTTGGATGCAAGATGATGATCTACATGCTTATTAAAAACATAAAGACCACCACTAACCGCCGCATAGACTGCTAATACAGGAACTAATGCGCTCCCCATACTCGCACTTGCGACAACTGCTGTTGTAGCATTGCTTTCTGCAGCCTTCTTTGCAGCTTTTCCGGCCATTCTCTCAGCTTGTTTGGCCATCGCCTTCATAGTTTCATCAGCTGCCTTTACAAACGTATTCGACCTAGTAAAGGCGCCCATTAATTCGCCGATGCCCATGCCATGGGCTTCTGTTCCAAGACTCATAATTATAATCAAAGCTATCGCTGAGTATTTTGCTTTCAAAGACATATTATTCATAATTTACCTTATTATTTCTTATTATTTGGTTTGCCATACAAAAGCGCGTGTAAATAACTAGGATAGGGCATTTTCTGGTCTTGTGCAGCGGATGCTTTACTGCTTAACAACATTTTCATCTCTAATGGCTTTGGTGATGCATCTATTGGTGTATCACGTTCTTGCTCTTTGGCTGAATTAGAGAGTTGAGGTAGTTGGTAATTTTTTTCACTTAATGGGGCGAACTGAGCTTGCAATTTTGCTTGTTCTTCATGGGGCGCTTCAATATCGGTGTTTTTTTCTTTTATAAGGTCAGGTCTTTTTGGGTCTTTGGCAGCAGACGCTTTATTATTTAACGCTGCCCTCATACTTTCCAATTGTTTTTGTAATGCATCTATTTGTGCATCCTGTTCCCGCTCTTTAAGCGCGAGCGATGCGAATTCATCTTTTGATTCTTCATGTTTCTTTTTTAAAGCTGTCTCTTTTACTTTGCCCGCTTGCGTTGCAGCATTGATCGTATGGACGAGAACCTCTCGCATTAACATTCTAAAGTTAACTTTAAACCTTCCTTTGTAGCGATCTGAGTTTATGTAAGGCAGTTGTGCACTGCTCATCACTGCACTTTTACGTAACATATCTAAAAGCTCTTGAGGCATGGCAGTTTTAAGTTGATCCTCGATTTCTTTAAGACGAGCAGAGTTGCTTTCTGAAGCTGATACAAGTGTAGACTCTCCAGTGGCATCCACTAATTTTACAATTTTTTCTTCGAGGGCTGCGATTTGAGGTGTTGATTCCGCTGATAATTCTTCAGAATATTTATCGCAATTAAACGGAGATTGAGATATCGCAAGCGGCTCCTCATAATTCAGGTAAAGCTGGTAAGCTTTTTTATCGCCGTCAGTAACACCTCTTATTTCTCCAAAATTCTTCATTTCCATGCTATTGAGAGAAGGGAAAAATCCGAAAATTATGGTTATCGCAATAATTTGAGTGAGACGTGCAGGTTCAAGAAAAGAGATTTTCATAGTATGCCTTGAAGAGTTGATGAATATAAAAAAATTGATTTAACAATACTAATTATTGTTTCAATGATAATTATAAGGGGAAATGAATGCAAGTTTTGCCTATCAAAGCGACAGTTGAAAATTTTTTAGTGGACAGTTATTCAAAATCAATCTTGCTCCGCATCTTCTTAATCTTTCCACGATGAGATTTTTCTTCTAATCGGGCCTCTTTTGCCCCTTCAGAAATTTTTGTTTTCCTGCGCTTTTTTGCAACATAGAGCGCTTTATCTATCATTTGGCCTAAGCGAACAAGCGCCAATTTTCTATTTTGTTCTTGACTGCGAGTAGTACTGCTGTGAATAATCAGATCGCCATCTGAGGTGATTTGAGAAGCCAACTTTTCTAACACTCGCTGTTTTTGCTCTTCAGAAAGTGCAGAAGAATTTTTCACGTTCCAGCGCAGCGTAATTTTAGTGCTGGTTTTATTAACATGTTGGCCGCCCGCACCACCAGATCTGCTGGAAGTGATCTCAAGCTCATGTTCGGGAATGATAATTCCATGATTTACTAGTACATCGTTTTTCATAGTACTATTATAGTAGCTTAATGTGTTGATATATTAATAGAGTATAATAAAAAGATTGATTATGAAGCCATTATTAATTTTTATTTTGAGTGGTATAGGATTTCAAATGCATGGCATTACCGCAGAAAAATTAACTCATGTTTTGCAGAAAGAGAAAGCGCCTTTCTCTTATAATCTGGGCATAAAAGTATTGCCAAGCAGTCGCAAAGATGCGCCGATTATGATTTGCTGCCATGGCTATGGAGCTAATAATCAGATTGGTGATTCAATTCATTCAATGGGAGTGGTTCAAGATCATATTGTGAGCTTCAATTTCCCCGATTACGATTTGCATCGACGAGCATATGATCCAAAAACGAGTGCATTTGGGAGTATCAATGAACTTTTGCCATTTTTATATCTCATAAAAAAATGCGTGATAGATGGCCAGCAAGAAAAAATTGATCTCTACGGCTTTTCTGCGGGTGGGGCGGTGATTATTAATATGTTGGCAGTTTTAAATTCAAATGCGTATGATCAAGAGCTTCATAAAATTGGCATTTCTGCTGAAAATAAAGAGACCATTCGTGCCGCAATTCAGAGAGGAACAATCATTCTTGAATGCCCTATGAAATCATTTGAAGAGATTATGGATACGCGTGGCAGATCGCCTGAATTTGAAACCCTTGCAAAACGCTATGCACAAAATAATATGCGGCCGATTGAATCGGTGAATAATCTCAAAGGATTATCATTAAATATTCTGCTTTATTTTGAAAACCCTGATGACATTCTGGGCAATCGCGATGATCAGTTATTTGCTGAACGTCTTAAAAAAGCCAATGCTGGTAAGACTGAAGTAATCAGCGGATATTATGGCGGGCATAACACCTATCATAAATCTCTCTGGGAACGCTATAAGAAAATTAGTTAGTTTTTTTACTTCTTCTGAGAGTTTCAAAATTACTTTTCCCATAACTGCTTAAGAAAATTTTCAATATCCTGCCATGCTGCTTGCGCAGTAATCGGATTATAAACAATTCCTGCTTGAGGCGCATTTGCTTGGGGATTTATAAAGGCATGCATGCTGTTGCCATATATATTTGCTTGCCATTGAGTATTGGTAGTATCAAGCTCTTTGCCAAAGATTTGTAATTGATCAACGGTTGCAATCGGATCATTAACTCCCTGAAGAATTAATACGCGCGCCTGTATTGGTTTTACTTCAACATTACCCGGAACTTCAAAGTGGCCATACACGCTGATTGCTCCCGCTAGTGGAACGCCCGTTCGTGCTAAATCGAGCGCACAAACGCCCCCGAATCCGAAGCCTAAAACTGCAGTTTGTGCAGTATCTACGCCAGCAAGGGAGCCGGCAAGTTCGTAACCTTTTAATACTCTTCTTTTAAGTAATGAGCGATCGTCTATAAAAGGCTTTTTAAGCGCGGCATTCTCTTCTTTTGATTTTCCTAAAACATTTTTACCATACATGTCGAGTGCTAATGCATTGTATCCCCATTGGGCAATGCGATCAGCGGCTTCCATGATAAAAGCATCTCTGCCCGCCCATGCATGGCATAAGATTACAAAGGGTGATTTTTTATCGGATGGGCACACGTAATACGCTTCTAGTTCTTTTTCAGCATCAAAATAAGATATGGTAACTTTTTTAATCATTAAAATTCCAGTACCGGCTTGTTTGTTTAATTTGGATTTTTTATTCTAGTAAATAAAAATGAGAGTTTCTATGAGATGATAAGAGAGGCGCAGGATTGCGTTGCAAGAGAAAGCGCGCTTTTAAGGGCGCGCTTTTTATTTATATGCGATTTTTATCTTTGAAACCTTACTTCTTCTTGAAGTCTTGGTCGTTCTGGCAGTTTTGATGTCTCATGCAACTTTGCTTCTTCTTTTATATCGCAGGTATTTCGTTTGTAGAGAGCTTTATCGCGGGGTGCACAGAAGCATTGGCCAGTTTCTTCATCATACTTTGGTGTATCTTCTGGTTTGATTTCACGTGGCCCACATTTTACTGAGCAATAGCAGCTGCATCCTTGTGCATTTCTTGAGCTACAGGTCCCCTCTTTGCATAATGGCTTTTGCGTTGTTACGGCGGTGACAAATGTGTATGAAAAAAGGCTTAACAATACAAGAATATTCTTGAACATAAAAAACTCCCCTAAAGAATTAAATATTAAGATTAGAATCGCATTTTAGGGTGTATGAAAGCAAGAATCTCAAAAAATAAGAAAGTAAAGCAAAAGCAGATTCACAATCACAATAGAACAGCCAATTCCATACGCGGCAATTTTAGTGATTTTGGAATTAGCAAACGAGCCCATTATTCGCGAACTGCTGGTGAATTGAATTAACGGAAAAACGGCAAAAGGTAATTGCAAGCTTAAAACAATCTGGCTCAAAATCATCATGCGCGATAAACAACATTCGCCAAAAATCATAATGCCAATTAATGCCGGAATTATCGTAATAAAACGGCCGATCAAGCGGCGCATCCACGCCGGAATTTTAACATTAATGAATCCTTCTAAGATAATTTGCCCAGCAAGGGTCCCGGTGAGCGTAGAATTTTGCCCAGAAATCAAAAGCGCTAAAGCAAAAACAAAGCTTGCAACAGAGGTGCTCAAAAGCGGAGTAAGTAAGTAATAAGCATCCTGAATTTCGGCTACATTATACATGCCACGCTCATAAAAAATTGCAGCGGCCACAATTAAAATTGCCGCGTTTACAAAAAATGCAAAGGTGAGTGCGGTGCAGGTATCGATTGCCGAATAAAAGATAGATTCTTTTTTTTGAGCAGTTGAAGTTTCAGAATCATTTTTTACTAATGCCGAATGCAGATATAAGTTATGAGGCATCACGGTTGCGCCTAAGATGCCAATCGCTAGATAAAGCATATCCGGATTTTTGATGATCTCTACTGAAGGTAAAAGCCCCACAAAGATTCCCTGCCAAGAAGGCTCAGCAAGAAATATAATAATGGCAAAGCAGGCAATGATAGCGCCAATAAGAGCGGTCACCAGTGCTTGCACTATTCTGATGTGATTATGCGTAAATGCCAAAAGCAACAAAACATCAGCAGCAGTTATGCAAACCCCCCAGGTTAAGGGAACTCCAAATAAAAGTTGTAGGCCAATCGCAGAGCCAATCACTTCTGCAAGATCGGTGGCAATTACTGCCAACTCAGCCAAGATCCATAAAATTATGGATACCGGCTTTGAATAATAATCTCGGCATGCGCGTGCCAAATCTTTACCGGTAACAATTCCCAATTTAAGCGCACAATATTGCAATAAGATGGCCATAAAATTAGAAATTAAAATTACGCAAAGTAGAGTGTAACCAAAGCGCGATCCGCCGGCCAAATCGGTTGCCCAATTGCCCGGATCCATGTAGCCAACGGCAACCAAATAACCGGGCCCCGTAAAGGCTAAAAATCGTTTAAAGAATAAAAAAAACTTGGAAAAATATCTGTTCATAATAAGCAGTATAGCTATTTACCTACAATTGGTTAACAAGAAGTCTTTCTTGTATTTGCTATTAATTCTGGTTATTCTACACCCCGTTTGACAATCCGCCCCGCTTAACTGTGGCGGATAAATTTGGAAAAATTAATTCATAAAACTAAGGTGGGTAATGAAAAAAATACTAGCAATTTCACTCAGTGTAATTTGCGCAGCGCAAGCAGAAGTAGCATTTCTAGAAAAAGCATATAGTTATGATGATGTGCTTTTAGTCCCTCAAAAATCAACGGTAGAATCGCGCAAACAAGTGAGTACGAGAACTAAACTTACGCGCAATATTTGGCTTGATAAACCTATCATAAGCTCCAATATGGATACGGTCACTGAATCTACGATGGCCATCGCAATGGCGCAGCAAGGATGTATTGGAATTATCCATCGTTTTAATACCAAAGAACAGCAAGCAAAAGAGGTTGAGCGCGTAAAACGCTATCGTAATGCGGTGATAAAAAATCCCCTGACCATTTCTTGCGATGCAACGCTGGGCGATGCACGCTCATTAATGAATGAACATGATATTAAAGGATTATTAGTAGTTGATGCGCAACAAAAATTGGTAGGCATTATCACTAATCGAGATATGAGATTTCGCCCTGATGAGAAAAAGTTAGTCTCTGAGTTTATGACTTCCCGCGTACGGTTAATCGTCGGAGCTCCTGACATTAGTATTGCAGACGCAAAACAATTAATGATTGATCACCGAATTGAAAAATTACCACTCATTAATGACGATGATACTATTGCTGGGCTTATTACGAGCAAAGATATTTATGTAAAGGCAGAGTATCCATCAGCATCTATTGATGCGCAAGGCAGACTGTTAGTGGGTGCCGCAGTGGGCGTGAAAGAAGATACTATCGATCGTGCAACAGCGCTCGTTGAGGCGGGCGTTGATGTCTTAGTAATAGATATTGCGCATGGCCATTCAGAATTAGAGATCGCGGTACTCAAACAGCTTAAATTAAAATTTCCGCATATTGATATTATCGCCGGCAATGTTGCAACTGTGCAGGGAACTCGCGAACTTATTGAAGCGGGTGCGGATGCTATAAAAGTAGGAATTGGGCCTGGATCAATCTGCACCACCCGCATTACTACCGGTAGCGGATATCCACAGTTAAGCGCGGTGATGCATTGCGCGCAAGAGGCAGATAAATATGGCGTGCCAGTAATTGCTGATGGCGGTATTAAATATTCTGGCGATATCACCAAAGCGATTGCAGCGGGCGCATCAACGGTGATGCTGGGCAGCTTGCTTGCCGGCACTGATGAAAGCCCGGGAATTCCGTTTGTGAAAAATGGCAAGAAGTATAAAGTGGTGCGCGGAATGGCATCATTTGGCGCAAATCTTGGCCGCGCAAGCAAAGCGAATGAAAAGCGAAACGTGAATGATTTTGTGCCTGAAGGGGTTGAAGCATTAACGCCCTATAAAGGAAGCGTGGTTGAATGCGTGCAGCAACTTTTGGGCGGCTTATATTCAGGCATGAGTTATTGCGGCGTTACCACGATTGAACAACTGCGCGGCAATGGAGTATTTGTAGAAATCACTTCATCGGGAATTCGTGAAAGTCATCCGCATGATGTGCAACAGTTAGTTAGTTAAATACTTTCTGCCTTTTAATTTCTCAGGCAAAAGATCTTCTTTGGTATATTTTTCATAGCCTTTGCCATATTCAAGCTCTTTCATCAGCTTGGTAGGGGCATTACGAATTTTGAGGGGGATCGCAAGGTTCCCTTCCTTTTTTGCATCTTCCATGGCTTCAAGATAGGCATAATAAGATGCTTTACTTTTAGGCGCGTGAGATAAGTAGCAAACTCCATGGGCGAGATTAATGCCGCATTCAGGATAGCCGATAATTTCTACCGCTCTAAATACGTTATTAGCAATTGTGAGCGCCATGGGATCTTCAAGGCCAATATCTTCAGAAGCAAAAATCACCATGCGGCGGGCAATAAATTTTGGATCTTCGCCGGCCGTGATCATACGCGCTAAATAATAAAGGGCCGCATCGGGTTGGCTGGCACGCATCGATTTAATAAATGCGGAGATGGTATTATAATGCTCTTCTGCTTTTTTATCGTAGCGTAAATGGGTATTTTGAACGGCATTTTTAAGATTCTCTACCGTGATTTGCTTATACAGCTTAGCCGTATTTTCAAGCGTTGAGATCAATTGGCGCGCATCGCCATTAGCCATAGCAATCAGCCAGTCTTGTGATTCTTGATCTACCGGAATGCCGGTACTGGCAATAATCTTTTGCATGTCTTGCGCAGTGAGCTCTTTCATCACAAATACTTTGCAGCGGGAGAGAAGTGCGGGGATCACCTCAAAGCTCGGGTTTTCTGTAGTTGCGCCGATAAGAGTGAGCTCGCCTGATTCCACAAAAGGCAGTAAATAATCTTGTTGTGCTTTATTAAAGCGGTGAATTTCATCTAAAAAGAGTATTTTAGGCTTTTGCTCAATCGTGAGATTTTTGCCTAATTCGATAATTTTTCTAATGTCATCTTTACCGGTGGAAACGGCTGAAAGCTCAAAGTATTGCGCATCTACTGCTTTGGCATAGATGCGGCCAAGGGTTGTCTTGCCCACTCCGGGAGGTCCCCAGAAAATAAAACTAAAAAGATGCTGCTTTTCAATAGCCACGCGTAAAGGCTTGCCAGGACCCACTAAATGGGCTTGGCCAACAAATTGATCCAGGGATGAGGGTCTGATTTTAGATGCGAGTGGCTGCATATCTTTTTGTATTTTTAAATAAAATATATTTTATGGCTAAATTCTATGATACAATATCAGTATATCAAAAAATCAAAAAAACAATAGAAGAGGGGACGCTTACTATGAACAAACAATTATCGATAAAAGATGCCATTTTATATGCGGTTAATGCCGTGGTTTCAAACCCCTGGTATTTTGTGAAACTCTGGCTGGCATGGATGGGATTTTCTTTATTAATTCTCCTAACCCCGATCCTTATTTTGAGCTTAATGATGGTTGCATTTATATCGCCTGTGTTTATAGCAATAGGATATTTTATGCTCTATGTGTTTGGCCTTTTTGCGTGTATTTTACCCATAAAACTATTATTACGATATTATGATCAAGGGGCAGAGCCATTTTCATTACGGTTATTTCTTGATCAATTTAGTTTTAAAATGATTCTCAAGCTTTTAGGGGCGGCAATACTTTTTAATCTCATGATTTTTGCCGGCTTAATTCTGTTAATCATTCCCGGAATTTATCTTCTGGTAAAATTTTCAATGGTTTTCTTTACTCTGATCGATACCAATTGCGGCGTTATTGAGGCTTTTAGAAGAAGTTATCAAAAAACAAAAAATAATTTCTGGCGGATAACCGGATTACTTCTCATAGCAGCGTTGCTTTGGAATTTAATCATCACCATTCCCATTGCTATGCTTATGATAGTTCATGGCTATCGCCAGTTAAGTCCGGCGTAATTTTAAATTTTGAAAATAAAAAAAGCCGTTCAATATATGAACGGCTTTAATCTATACGAATGTGATTCGTTTATCTTGCAACTCTTTTTGCCGTAAAGCTGAGCATAATTAAAGCCCATCCATTAAAGATAAGATCGATGCCCACAAAAAGACCGATAATGTAAAGCCCAGAATAAGGCCATTGTCTTAAAATTAGAATACCAAGAATAAGGGTTAAAATACCGCTAACAAGTACCCAAACCCAATGTTCAAATTTACGAGTAAGTGCTAACACAATGCGCACGATTCCTTGTGCAATAAAAAGAAATGATAATAAAAGGGTGAGCGAGATAGCACCTGCAGCTGGTCTATAAAGGATCAACGCGCCCGCAACCAGGGCAAAAAAGCCCAAAAGTAATTGTAATAAAAAGCCGCTCCATTTTCTGGCATAGAGCGCATGGCCAAATTGGATAAATCCAGAAAATACTAAGAGCCATCCAAAGAAAATCACCGATGCAAACGTAGCAAGCGTTACTGAATATATTGCTAATGAGCCCAGCGCAATGAGCGCCAAGCCTAAACCAAGAAATATTCCCGCATGTTCACGTAATTGTTGAGCTGACATACACTACTCCTTTTTTGAGTAAAAATGTTTTATATGATGAGCAAATATTAGTTAAAAGCCGTTGATATTGTAAAGAGTTTGCCTCCTCTTTTATGATTAACATACGATCATTATTTGCCAGGGGAAAATTATGAAGAAATTAATACTCGTGTGTTTGGTATCAGTAACGTGCATCGCCATGAATAAAGGCAAGCAGCATGCGGAAGAGAGTCCGGAACGGCAATCGTCAAGCGGTGAACAGAGCCCTGCGCGTATGCGTTCGCCCTTATTACAAGCGTTAAGTAATGAGTTTCGGCGCCATACCAGTCCGCAACTATCAGGGCAATCCAAATCTCCTCGCAGTAGCAGTCGCCCTTCAAGTCCGGCAGAAGAGAAATCTTCAAGTGGCGGTAATAGTCCCCGTGGTGGCAGAATTTCACGCACGATAGGAAAAAAAGAATCACATGAGATTAAAGCAAAGATCGAGGAGATTTCTTTAACAGAAGTTGACTTAGAGGCGCGTTTAAAAGCGTTAGAAAATGAAACCAATACTGATCAAAAAAGAAGAGAATTGGAGGCAATTTTAGCAGTAAAGCCTACCTCCCTATCAACAGCTTCTTTACTGGTAGAAGCAGAAACCAAATTACTAGGAGTCATAGCTCAAAAAATTGCTACTACATTCCAAAATAGGCTTACGTATTTGGGTGTAGAAAATCAAAAAGAGGCCGACAACCAAATTTCATCAGCTCGAAAATTGTTCTGGGAACAATTTGATGAGCTCCTGAAACAATATGAAGGATCACGCATTAGGCCTCCTCATGAGCATCGATGGAATGTTTTAATACGGACGATTCCAATATTTTTAAATATCGAAAAATGTTCAAAAAAAGAGTTACCGAAAGATTTATTAGAACGAGAAAAAGAGAAGCAAGCGATAACTAAAGAGTTATTTATGCCCAAATAAAATCATTTATAATTTCGCTTAAATTTCTTCTCAATCTCATAAAGCGGCAATGCCCAGCCGGTAGGGCGGCCATGAGGACAAGTGAACCTGTTCTCTATTTTTTCCAGATCAGTTAATAGCTGCTGCATTTGCACCATGGTGAGAATATCGCCCGCTTTTACGGCTGCTTTGCAGGCCATCTGTGCATGCAACTTCTCATGTACTTTTTTGTACCATGCATCAGCATCAAGCTTATTAAATTCTGCAACCCATCCAATGGTTTGATGCACCAGCTCTTCTATATTCACTTCTTTTAAGTGTACCGGAATTGCTTGCACCATCAGTTGATTTGCACCCATGATTTCTAATGCAATATGATTGCTGGCAAAGATTTGCAAATGCGGTTCAATCAATTGCATCTCATCGGAGCTCAGATTGATAATCTGCGGAAATAGAAGGCCAATCGTTGCAACTTCATCAAAACGGGTGGAGAATAATTCGTATAAAATTCGCTCATGAGCGGCATGTTGATCAACTAAAAATAAGCTCTCTTCTTGCTCGATGAGAATGTATGTTTTATGGAATTGGCCGATGATCTGATATTCGTTTGTGGGTGCAGCGATTACTGGTTTTTGAAATTCCGTCTTCGCCAAGGCTACGCCGGACAGATCGGTTGTTGGAGCTCCAAGAATCTGTTTTGGAGTTGTAAATGTTTGTTGGCCGCTCGAATGCTTCGACGAGCTCAGCACGAGCGGGTCTAAAAATTCATTTTTCTCATGTGAAATTTGAGGTGAATTTATTGTGGGCAATATATTTAAATCCGTTCGTGGTGAGTGCGAATGAAATTCGCGTATCGAACCATGCAAAATATTTGTTTTATCCGATATCATGATCCGCTCATCCTGAGGAGTGTCGTAGGCACGTCTCGAAGGATAAGGATCATTATGAAATTGTATTTTTTTATTCAACTGCGCAGAAAGATGTTTCTCCAAATTTTCTTTCACCGCTCCTTGCAGCAACTGTTCAACAATGCGCGGATTTAAAAATTGCACCTCTTCTTTGCGCGGATGAATATTAATATCAACGAGTGCGGGATCAAGCGTAATGTTAATGCAACCAAGAGGATATTTATCCGGCTGCAAAACATTCATATAGCCCTTGAGCAATGCTTTGCTGAGCGCATGATTTTTTATCCAGCGGCGATTTACAAAAAAGAATATGGCCGAGCGATCATAGCGCGAATACGTATGATTAGAGATGATGCCTTCAATTGAGATGCCATTTTTTTCAACAAGCACGGGCATAGTTTGCTGCGCAATAGTATGATCCCATAATTGTGCGATGCGTTGTTGCAAATCTTGAGCGGGAGGGCAGTTGTATTGCAGATTATTTTGCGTAAATAGTTTAAAATGCACCTGCAAATAATCAAGGCAAAATGCTTGGAATAGCAGCATGATCTGCCGCGACTCGGTGTCATTAGTTTTTAAAAATTTTTTACGTGCAGGAACATTAAAAAACAGATCTGCGATGCTCAGATCAGTTCCCGTATTGCAGGGAATTTGTTCTTCAGAAATTACTGCACCGTGCGCTAATTGCAATTTGGTGCCTGCGGCTGCCTCTGCTTCTTTGGTGATAAGCGTTACATTGCTCACGGCAGAAATGCTGGAGAGTGCTTCTCCGCGAAATCCGAATGTGGTAAGCGTAGGAAGATCATCAACTCGGGTGATTTTGCTGGTTGCATGATGCTTAAAGCACAAATGAGCATCTTCTTCATTCATGCCGTATCCATTATCAACGATGCGAATTAACCCTTTACCCGCATCTTGGATGTAAATACTGATTTGCGTGGCACCTGCATCCAGTGCATTTTCTACAAGCTCTTTTACCACGTTTGCCGGGCGTTCTACTACTTCGCCGGCAGCAATTTTTTGCGCTTCTTGAGGAGATAATTGTTTGATGCGTGCCATGATGCAAATACTTTTATGCTCGCTCCCTTCGACGGGCTCAGGGCGAGCGGGTTAATGTGATATTTTTATTTTTCATTATGACACGAAAAAATAAATTATTAATTATTTTTTTGTTTTTTAACTGTTCTTAATCGTTGCAACAATACGATTCTTGTCTTTAGCCTCAAGCGCAGTAATCGCCAAATCTGCATATGCCGATTTTTGCCCAATTGTTTCAGCGCAATGCACGAGTGTTTTGGTTTTTTCACCAGCAATTTTTAGTTCTATAGATTGTTGCTTACATGAGAGTGATTCAAGCGTGGCCTCTTGCTTAAGTGCCGTCTTAATAGCTTTGAGAAGTTCAACGGGATTTTTGGAATTTTTTTGGTGCGCTTGTAAATGCTCTGCTTTTTTTTCAAGTTTTGTTTGCATCGTTTTCTCATTTTGATGATACGCAGCGATATGATCATATTTATGCAACTCAATATGTGCCGCATTTTTTTCTTGCACAAGGCACGAGTGCTGATGCCATTGATGAATATGCAAGCTCGCAATGCTGATGATTACGCATATCATCAAGATGCTGGTTATACAAAACCAACGGCCAATAGCTTTATATTTTTTGGGATTTCCAGAATTATAAAAATTAATTGGTTCCATTATAAAACTCTTTCCTGATTAAATAATCCAATCATGGTTAATAATGATGCCTTATGCTCATTAATATCAAGAGAAAGCATGGGATCGATAAATAAAATGCGTGCAATGCTATCCGTGCTAATAGTTTTATCCAGTGCATAATTATGCGCAATGAGATCCAGTGCAAGTTGAGATCGACGGAATGCAGCACCAAAGATCGTGCGATATGCTTGCAGTTGCGCCATATAGCCGCTGGTAATATTCATAAGGTGCGTATGCGTTTTTTGTGCGAGCAGTTGCTGAGCAAAAAGAAGCGGGCGGCTTGCACCGCATACATAAAAGAGCGACTGCCCATCATCGAGCGTGTGCAGATAGCGATAATCCCAGAGCATTTTTTGTAATGATGAATTGGCAAAATCAATGCGTGAGGGGGAAGCAGTGGATAATCGCACTAATTGTTCATGAATTAACGGCGCTGAAAGCCCTATTGAGAGTAGTGCATGATCAAGTTTGTGACTTTGGATAAAACTAATTAATTCTTGTGCAAGCAGATGCGCGCTCTTATTCCAAGCAATCGTGGTATACGCTTTGAGCGCGAACTGTTTTTTTGGTGTAATGCGTATCCATGCGCAGGTTGCATTCTGTTCATCGATATTAATGCAAATTTGCTCATACTGAATTTTTGGTAAGGGCCACATTATCAACTCTCCCGCTTGCTACGCGATCTTTACCTTCAAGATCTTTATGAATCTTGATTTGGTTGTAACCGCATTGCTTCATATACTCAGCCACGGCAGCGCCTTGGCTATAATCAATTTCGATCATCAATTGCGGAATGTTTAATTCTTTAAGGGCATCATTTTGTTTGATATACGTTGGCGCGACATCAATAATTTTTTTTATTAATGCTAAGCCATCATCTTGCGCAATCAATGCATTTTTATCTTCCCATTGCGAAACTGATTTATCAAGAGTTGCCCAATCTTTTGCCGGAATATACGGCGGGTTGCTTACAATTAAATCAAAGGTAAATTCTTGAGGTATATTCTCAAATAAATCTGAGCGCAAGAAAGTGGCATTGGGAATGTGATTATGCGCAGCGTTTTCTTTAGCGAGTGCAAGTGCAGTGTCAGCAATATCGGTGCCATATACTTTTGCTTTAGGCAGGGCGTGCGCAAGTGCTAATGCAATGCATCCTGAGCCGGTGCATAGATCCAAAATCCAGAGTTGTTGATCGCGCAGCGGTTTGATTTGTTGAATAAGATTGAGGCACCATTCTTCTGTTTCCGGGCGTGGGATCAGCGTGGGCGGCTTGCACAGAATATCTAAATCGCCAAAAGGCGTGGATCCTAAAAGATATTGCAGGGGCATATTTTGAGTGATCAATGCATGTAAATATTCATCTAGTTTTTTTTGATCTTCATCGCCCCATTTTATTTCTTGCTGGGTGATGAGCATGATCTCTTTTTTGCCGGTTATAGCTTCTATAAGCCACCATGCATATTGCTTGCATAAGACTGCATCTTGCAGTGTTGATGATAATTTCTGCTCAATTTGTCTGATTAATGTGCCAATATTAATTTTCATATTCTTCTTAATTCTTGATTTTTAAGTTTATCATTTACCATAGTGATATAAAAAACATCATACCAAAGGAAATAGTATGTTTTTAAAATGGGCAATGATTTTTGGCGCATTAGCAGTAATAGCAGGACTTTTTGGTTTTACCGGCATTGCTGCAGGAAGCGCTGGGATTGCAAAAGGATTATTCGCACTCTTTGCAATTGGCTTAGTAATCTTCTTAGTGCTGGGTGTATTGATTGTTAAGTAACGATTACTTTAGAAAATTATTATTATTTCCGTTCGTGGTGCCCTTCGACAGGCTCAGGATAAAATCCGCCAGCCAGTTGAGCGCCTGCCCGCCGTCCTTCGAGACGCAGCGCAAAAGCACTGCTCCTCAGGATGAGCGGAAGGACGCGTTTACTCCCGAGCGAAGTCGAGGGGTTGCCGAGTCTGAAGACCCGGATAAGCGTAGGCTGGGTTATCGAACCATGTAATAATAAATTGAAATCATATAACTTAACGGCCGTATGGATTCGAGACGCCTCACTTTGTGAGGCTCCTCACCACGAACGGCCTTTAAAATTATTCAATCTCATGCAAGATCACAGTGTGCATTTATCAAAACGATACGTGTTAATAATTTGTTGAATGGCTGCTGCTTTTGTAGGTGGAAGGCTTCTTTGAACCATTAATAAGGCTTTTTGCGCGCCTTCAACCTGTGCTCCGTTGCTCAGTAAAAGTTCTACCATTTGAGTGTGCCCAGATGCCACTGCCTGTTTAACTGGGTCACCATTTTTTGAATTTGCCGATACTTTCTTATCTAATAAAGCACGAACTAAGGGTAAATGGCCTTTGCCAGCTGCCAATCCTATTAAGTGTTCACTGTAAGGTCTTCGGCAACGACAAGTTACCGCGTTTATATCTGCTTTTCTTTGGGTTACCCATTGCGTTGCTTTATCAAGATCGTTTTCTTTAACGATCTTCTCTAAGGCTTGGACCGAAAATTCAAAAGTCACTGAACTTCGCGGATATGATTCCATCAATGCGTATTCCATAGCCAATGCGGGAGAGGTGATCAAAAGAGTAAGTAAAAGAGCGTAAAATTTCATAGAGGTCCTTTGGAAGTGAAATTAATCATTTAATAAATCGTGCACGTATTCATGTGCATTAAACAACTTAAACTGTTCAGTTTGCTCCCCGAAAGAGATATACGCAACCGGAATTTTTAATTCATTAGTGATGGCAAACACAATGCCCCCTTTGCCCGTACCATCCATCTTCGTGAGGATCACGCCATCAATCGGCGTGCTTTCATGGAATAGTTTTGCTTGTTCAAATGAGTTTTGCCCGAGCATCGCATCGATGGTGAGCAGCGTGGTAACGCGTGCATCAGGAAGCTGCGTAGCAATCACCCGTTTGATTTTTTCTAGTTCTTTCATGAGGTTAATTTTAGTTTGCAAGCGGCCAGCAGTATCGATGATGAGCACGTCAAAATGCTCTTGTTTAAATTTCTGGATGCCGGTAAAAATCACCGATGCCGGATCTTGGCCTTCTTTGCCAATCACAATTTCTGCACCAAGCTTTTGCGCCCATTGCGCTAATTGTTCAGTTGCAGCCGCGCGAAATGTGTCAGCGGCAATAAAGAGAATTCGTTTGCCCTCAAATTGATGCGCTAATTTCGCTGCAGAAGTAGTTTTACCACTGCCATTGATTCCAACTAAAAGAAAAATATTGGCATCCGCTTTATAGGCATGCGTTTGTAATAATTTTTCTAGCTCAGTTTGGAGCAAGTTTTTAAGATCTTGGCCCTCTTTAATCTGGCCATGTTGCCACGCATTTTTAACCGTATCAATAATAGTGCGCGTGGTTTTTATACCGGTGTCTGCACTTAATAAGATAGTTTCTAATTCTTTGAGAGCTTCTTCATCGATTGCGCGTGCAAAGAGCGCTTTGATAGGTGAAGTGACATTCGTATAAATTTTCTGAAGGGTTTTTTTAATAAAACCGAAAACCATGGTGAGTTCCTGCAATGCGTGGTTAAGAGATATTTTTAGTATAATGCTCTTAACTCAAAATAAAAGAGCAGGCTTATAATTTCAACGTCATGGTAATTTTTTGGCATTCACAGGGCCCGAACGGCTTACCAATTTCTAGCTTGCAGTTCTCATCATTGAGCTTTGCTATCATTTTCTGATAGATCTCAACTAATTTTTGCAGCGTTATTTCTGGATCGAGTGTCATCACATCCCAAATCAGATATTTAGCATCTCTTTTTCTTGCTTGGGAAATACATGCTTTAAATAATGCGGTAGCTATTTTTTGATTAACTGCAGATGGGCAAATGCCTAAGAAACTCATTTTGGCTACCGTGCCATTATCTTGGAATTTATAAGAGACGTGCCCAACGCTGTTGCCATTTATTCGTGCGAATAAAAAGTATTGGCCGGTATCTGCAAAGTAGATTGGCTGTTCATCAATGATGAAGTGTGCAACCGCTTCAGAATGTTTTTTATCTGATTGATGCATTGTTGAGGTTGTGCCCCCAAAGAGGAACATGCTTAAAAATAATAATAATAAACGTTTCATACAACCTCCATTAATTTTTATTCTTCTACTAATTCTTCTAATGTTACTTTCCATTGTTGCTCGTCAAGATATTCTTTCAATAATTGTTGAGCAGTCTTAGGTTCAAAGCAGCGATGATAAAGAATTTTCTCTTCAGGATCAAAGATATAGCCAAATATGCCAAAGATTTGTTGACCATTGCGCACAATGTGTCCGGGGATTGCAACGAATATTTTTCTTTTACCATTTTTATCAGTTAGTTCGTATTGCGTTCCAAATTTTTGTGCAATAGGATCAACATCTAATGAAAATGAGTGATACGGGATTGCTGTGTCAACAAGCGCACTCTTGGGATTTTTCGGATCCAAATATCCTTGTTTTGCTAACGCCTTTTTAGAATCTTCAAACCATTCAATAATACGCTTATGCCTCGCAAATACGGGAACTTCTTTTTTTTGTTTGTTAGAACAATATAAGTGAATAGTCATATTATTCATGCGATCGTGAATTTCTTTGATCAAAGGCTCTGATTCTTTAGTCGCAGGCTTTGCAACCGGTGCAGGCAATGCAGGTGGTTGCATAGTAACACTTGGATGGTGTTGCTTACGCGTTTTCCCTTTTTTTGATTTTGCTGGCTCTTCTTGCTTCGCTGGGCTAGCAGTTGGCGGAATCAGGGGGATAGCGGGCGAAGCGTGCTCTATAGGAGCTTCTAATACTACTTCAAGTTGAGGTTCGATTGATTCGGGCAATTCTCGTGGTAACGTGTAAGAAGCATCATACATGAGTGGCAAATATTTTTTAATATCTACCTCGCTTGCATGTGCAATGCCAATACGATTCATAGCAACGCGCAGTGTTTTATACACTTTGCAGCATGCGACTCTGTTAGTGGTATAATTCTTAACAAAACTTTTTTCCAGCTCTCTGGTTTTCTTGTTTAAGTATTCCTCAAAGGAGAGATACTCGGGCAGCAGCTGATTGGTGATAAATGATGCTTGTTCAACAAATCGATTTTCTGGATTACTAGCGGTGAATTCCTCTATTTCTTCTTTGGTATGGACGTGGGGATATTTTTTTCTGAGCATGTCCAAGTATTTAAGAGATTGCTCTTTGTATTTATTTGCTGCATCACAAAATTCACGATAGGGTAAAAAAATCGGATTGAGTTCATCGTTATTGATTAATAATTGCTCCATTAATAAGCGAAGAGCTCCATTTGCAATTTGTGATTGAGTGTGCAGATGTCGTAAGGTTTTGCCTTTATTTATACCTTGCTTTGCATTCAGAATACTAGTTGCCATGATACGAGTTCCTTCGTATTGGCTGCAGCGCGCTGCTTCTTCTATTCCGTTCCAATCTACTTCTGCATCGCTACTATTTATTTCTCCTACCGCATTGAGTGTAAAAGCAATAGTTTCTGGCGAGAGCATTTGGGGATCTAAAATCGTATACGCTCGCTCAGCGTGCAATTGAGCTCGCGATTTAATATTTTTTTCTCGAGCAAGATTAATATCTTCGGGTATGTTTAAGCCGGGATTTTCTCTTTCAAATTCTTCATTAGCGGCGATAAAGGCTTTGAGCTTTTTTGCAAAATCATCCAAGCACCAGATTTGAGTAGTTTTTGCTTGCAGAATTGCTAAGGCAACATCGGGAGCATCCTTGCTGAACTCTTGTAACGTGCTTTCTACCGTAATAAGAGCTTTAACCTCAGAAGCTTTTTTGAGCATTGCCTGAACGCAAACGGGCATAAATAGGCTTAAAAGTGCTAAAAGTACGCGTTTCATTAATGGCCTCCATATTTGATAAAGTTTTTCTCTTATCCTTAATCTATCAAATATTTCCTATTTGTCAAATTTCTATGGTAAAAAAGGGGCTTTTGGGTTATTCAAATAACCCTTCTAACCGCTCTAAAAACAGCTTTAAACGCCGATAATCATTTCCGGTCAATAATGTGTAATTGTGCATAAAATCGTTTAATTTCTCATTTTTGAGCGAATTAGAGGCACTTTGAGCATTCAGAAGTGCCAGTAGCAGTTCATCAAGATTGGGCACTAAATTTCCTGCGCCAAAAAGCAGGTTGAGATAGTTATTTTTAGAGAAAAAAAGCCGTGCTTGGTCAGGCGTTGCAGGAGAAATAAATGAGTGAATAAACGGCGGTTCGGGCGGCATCAAATAATAGACTCTACCTCTTTCTGCATAGCCAAGGGCTATGCAACTGAATGTTGTCTTTAAGAATTCAAAAATCTGTGGCTGTTCAGCTAAAAGTTCTTCATGCGTTTTTTGATATGGAAAGGGATATCTGCCTGGCTCCATCGATCCGGTTTCAATTTGGTACACTAGACCAAAAATGGTTTTATTTTTAGATTCAATAGTTACCAATGAACCAAATGCAGGCGCTTGATTCCATTGCCAACATTGGCCCATAAATGTTTGAAGATTGCTTTGTACTATCTCAGCGAAAGCTGGGACTTTATTCATGTTTAATCCTATTTCAGTGCTGAATTGTGCACCTGCCCGGCGTCCTTCGTCAAGCTCAGGATTAGCGGGAAGGCGCGTTTACTCCCGAGCGGTAGTCGAGGACTGGCGAAGTCGGGTTCACGAGATTCCTCAGGTTGTTTACTAGAAGTATATCTGAGTCTCGTAGAAATTTAAAAAATTAAATTTTAATTATTCTGTAGAAATTTTTTGACCCAGAACTTTTTCTTTATACTTTATGATTGTCTCCTGCTCCCAGCGCCATTGTCGCGCTTCGGGAGTGAAAGCAGAACCATCTTTGCAAAACGAATCTCTAATTTTGATAAAGCTTAAATATTGCAATTCGGTATATTGGCCATTTCGCGCAAAAGAAAGTTTTTCAACGTCAACAATGGTAGCAATGCCTTCAGGAGTATTTAAAACATTCTCGGCAGTTATATCGGCAAGATTAGTGGCTTGCATTATAGTATATAATTGCTTGGTTTGTTCCAGAGAAAATGGCTCTTGAGAAATATTTATTATTCTTTCAATACTGCAATCTTGACCTAATTTACTTTTGTAATATCGTGCAACAGGAGCAGTTACTAAATTGCAGCCTAATTTTTTAGCAGTATCTCGAATAAAAAGAGATCCATGTACGCGCCCTTGTTCCTTTTTTATAATAAAGCCGGGCAGCCAAGAAAATGTTTGTGGTTTATTAATCAATTCGGTCAAATTTGCATCCAAGATTACTTTTAATTCTGAATCAACCGAGTGCTCTTCTAAAAGTTTTTCTCGAGAAATAGTTTTGCTAAATTCTTCGTAAGGCGATGTTTGTATTTCCATCGTTTGAGAGAATGTGCTGCATAATCCTATAAGTAGTGAAATAAGTGATTTTTTGATCATTTTATTCATGTCGCTTCCCCTTGGCTTTCATCATTACTAAAGCTTCTTTAAATTCTCTTTTTTTATATTTTGCAATTTTTTTATCGAGCCACTTTCTTGCTTCAGGCGTTAAACTAAAAGATTGTAACGGTCCCAGATAATTTAATTTGCTAAATGGCGGTACATTTACAAAAGCATCCCTTTCAGTATCCACAAACACGGCGATCCCTTCTTGGGTATTTAAAATATTGGCCGGTTTAATATCACGATAATCGGTAACTTTAGATACTTTATATATTTGTTTAATCTGCTTTAATGAGAATGGATTTGAAGATATTCGTGTTTTGGATTCAATGCTAAGCGGTATACCTGCTTGGCTCATGTAAAATAGTGCAATGGGGGCGGTAACTAATTTGCATCCATATTTTTCTGCAGATTGCCTTATAAGAATAGATCCAATTACTCGAGCTTTCTCTTCTTTCACCATATAGCCTGGTAGCCAAGAAAATTCTTCGACCGTATTAATATCTAATGTTTTACCGCAAATATAGGGCGCCAGATTGATATCAATTACCGACTTTAATTCAGGGCTTACGCTATAGCGCGCAACCAGCTCTTTTTGAGAAATATTTTTAGCCAATTCATGATACGGGCCTTTAGGCTCTTCCATCGCCATTACAGGCAATGCAAAGCCGAAACCTGCAAAAAGTGATAAAATAAGTGATTTTTTGATCATTTTATTCATACTAGCCTCCATTTATTCTTAGTATGCCAAATGTTTTCTATTTGTCAATATTGAAGCGTTTCTCGACTCACTGGGTTCGCACGAAACGAACGGGTCTCTCTCCGTTCGCCTCGATAGAACCCTCTTAGAGGGTGAGTGGAGAGGTCTCCATTCGCGCTTCGCGCTCCATCGACCCGAACGGGTCGGGAGTCCGTGACTTATTCGTTCTTAGATTCTTGATTAGTTTCAGGTGTTTCTAACCTTGAAAAGAGAGTTTTTTGCTCCTGCAAATCATCCTCAAAAGTCGCCTCTAGGCGATGCAAAAAGCTGTCTCGGTGAATTATCAGATGGGAGCGATTTTCCTGCAAAATTCTCTTATGGGGCGGGGTGCTATAGCCTTTATGGCTGGCTAGTAAATACCCTGGAAAAAGGCTGTCCATGCGTTGCATCATGGCATCTCGCTTAACTTTAGCCACTATAGAAGCGGCTGCAATAGTGCTAGAGCGGCGCTCTCCAAAGGGAAAATAATGGACTGGAATATCCTTATAGGTGGTGTCAAACAGGTTCAAAGGCATAGCATCAGTGATAATAGTAGTTGGTTTATAGGGAGCGGTGGCTAGTAGATGAACCAGGGCCTTTTTCATCGCTATTAAGGTAGCATGCCAAATATTGCGATCATCAATAATGCGGTGGTGCACGATTCCCAGACTATACCAGCAGTTTTTCTCTATCCATTTATAGGCAGCAAGGCGTTCTTCAGGAGTCATCAGTTTGGAATCCCTAAGGAGGCGACTGGTTTTGCCCGGAGGCAGAATAACGGCAGCCGTGACTACCGGCCCAGCCAGGCATCCGCGGCCTACTTCATCAAGGCCGCAAATCACTTGATTGGCCTGCCAAGCCTGCTCTTCAAAATAATTCTTATTGAAACGCTCTCTGACTCGATTGAGTGTCCCACTGGTTTGTGCCGCGTTCTTTTCCATTTGACATGTCTTCAATAATGTGTACTATTAGAATTAAGCGCAGTTGTAATAACTATATTAAATTAACTAACGATATTGAAATAAGATATCAGGAGGAGAATGTTATGTCATCTAGATCAACAGAATTACGAGTAAAAGAGCTATTAAGAGAAAAAGGTTGGACAACCAAAACTCTGGCTGAAAAGACCGGAATGTCTGAAAGTTACTTAACTCACATTAAGAATGGAACCCGCCGTTGGAACGAAGATTCACTTCGTAAATTAGCCAACGCATTTGAAATTAGCCCTATCGATCTGTTTGCGCAACGCCGTAAACGTACCGATAATATTGATAGCAACGTGAGCATGCCAGAGAAATCTGATGTAGAACTCAAAGTACAAATCGTACCCGTTGTTGGCGATATTCCATCAAATCCATCACCATACAATAATCAATTAATGCAAATTACCACCGGTTATAAAGATGTCTTTATCCCGGTATTAAATACCACCGATAGCTCAATGTTCTCACTCTGCATCGATCACAATCTTATGGCACCAACCTTTGTTAAAGGCGATTGCTTGATTGTATCTCCAGAAGTGTGGACCCGTTCAGGCGATATCGCAGCGGTAGAATATGGCAATGATACCACCATCAGAGCCGTAATGCAGGTTACTTATACTGATGATTTCATTGTTCTTGAATCAGTAAATCACAAATCTCCGCCAATCGCATTAGTGCGTGGCAAAGATCACTTTAGAATTATTGGTCGCGTAATTGAGCGCCATCAAAAATTAGCGTAAAAGCTTTAAAACGGCTAGAAGTAATTTTCTAGCCGTTTTTTTGTAACAATGTTAAATTCAAATGGAGAAGATTATGAAAAATCAAATTAAAATTTCACTCGCAGTTTTATCTGCGTTAGCAGTTTCTGCAGATGCACAAGCAATGTTTAAAGCGCGTTTAGCGCAACCACAAACGCCAAAAATGGCACAGCATTCGAGATTTGAGAAAGCTCAAGAAAACAGAATGGAAATGTCTACTGCTAAGCGTTTAAATAAACAATTTCTAAAGAACAGCTTTGCTCATAGAGATTTACTTGCTGAGCGCAATGAAGTGATTCAAAAAATTAACCATAATAGAAATACATTGATAGGCACATGGCCTCTATTTGTATGCATGTATGATGTGGCATGGACTTCATTTCCTACTCTTGCGCTTGCTACACTAGGCGCCGGTTTATTTAAACAATCAATCGCTTCTGAAAATCAACATTTAATGCAACGTCAGAAAGCGCTTGAAGATGAAATTGTAAAACTGGCTAAAGGACGAAAAAAAGAAATAGTACTTGCTGAAGATATTCAGTAATTAAATCAAGTTTAAATGGAGAAAATTATGAAAAATCAAATTAAAATTTCACTCGCAGTTTTATCTGTATTAGCAGTTTCTGCAAATTCAGAAGCAATGTTTAGAGCGCGTTTAACGCAGCCTCAAATGCCAAAAATGGCACAACGTTCGCTCAGTTATGGCAAGGCTCAAGAAATATTGAGAATGCCAAACATTCAAAGTGCGCCCCAGCGTGCATTAAACTTGGCAAGAAATCAACAGCAAATGCCTCAATTTGAACAAGCACCACGATTATCTAGTATTCCATTTGCCAGATTAAATGGTGGGCTTTTAGGCTTGCATTCAAGATATAAAGATTTGTCAGCACAAAAAGAAGTAGTTGGTGCAGAGCTTAAAGCCATACGATCCGAGGCAGGCATATTCGCCGCTGCCTTTGGGGGAATGGGTCTATTTGCAACAGTAGCTGCCCCGAATCCAGTTTTAATGTTTCCATTTGCTTTGGGCGCTCCAATTTTAGCGTATGTAGCAGCAAGTAAAGATTTGGGAATTTCACCTTTTCTGGCTCAAGAAAGAAATCTTGAAGAAGATCTTGATGGATTAATTGAAGATCAAAAGCGTCAATTAAGAAATCCTGAAGATATTCAGTAATTGAAAGTAAAATTTAAATGGAGAAAATTATGAAAAATCAAATTAAAATTTCACTCGCAATTTTATCTGCGTTAGTAATTTCTGCAGATGCACAAGCAATGTTTAGAGCGCGTTTAGCGCAACCGCAAATGCCAAGAATGGCACAACATTCATTCGGCTTTGGTAAGACTCAAGAATTTAAAATGCCAATGCCTGCAGCGGAGAGGCGGAGAGTTAATGAACAATTTTTAAATAATAGCGTTGCGCATAAAGGATTAGTTGCTAAGCGCAATGAAATGGCTTTGGAAGCTAAAAACAGTACAAAATCTTTCATTAAATATACGCTTTATAGCACGGTTATGACCGAGTTGGGTATGCGTCTCCCTGATCTTACGGCTTTCAGTCTTTTGTTCGGCGGACTTTACTACAGTGCGATATCTTACGGGAATTTTAGAGACATGAGAAGTTGCAATAAGCAAAAGAAGGCTCTTGAAGCGGAAATTGCTGAACTTTTAAAAGAGCAAAAAAGAGAAATAGCGCTTGCTGATGATATTCAGTAATTAAATAAAATTTAAATGGAGAAGTTATGAAAAAACAATTAATTTTTTATACCATAGTATCGCTTGCCTTTTTTCAGCCGATTGTTGCAATAAGTGAATGGCATAGGCCTATGCACGAGCAACCACAACAGGCGATTGCAGCAGTGCCGCAACAAAATCAGGGCATTCAACCTTTAGGGGCGCTACAACAGGATATAGAGCAACAAAGATTAAATCTAAGGCGAGAAACAATCCGAAACTTTAAAAAGTTTTGCTTCGTAGCAGGATTTTGGACTTTAGGGTACGTGACGGGAGCATATTTGCTTAATCGTAATCAAGAGTGGGTTGAGAAAAATATTGGCCCTTCTACTGGCCCTATAACCTTAGGCGTAGGTTTAGCAGGGGCATATTATGGTCTTAGAGCATTAGCCGACAGATTATTTTAAAAAAGAAACAGATAAAAAGTGCCAGAAAGCTGGATAGTTTTCAGTATTTCTGGCACTTTTTTATTGGCAAAATATTTTCACCTTATTTGAAAGAATCTACAATCATGAAAAATATATTTAACCTGTCGCTGGTAGTCTGGTCTATGTTTGCAATTTCTACCAATGCTCATGCCATGCAGGGTTTATCTCATTCTTCTATAGAGTATACCGATGCTGAAAAGCAACATGAAGCTCAGGCAAGAGCGAACAGGCAAGAATTGTGCGATTGCTATTGGCATACTGAGACAGCTAAAGATAAACTTTTGCCTTGCCAGCCTCATTGGCCAGGAATTAAAGAAGAAGATTTTCCAGAGGCGCGTTACAAAATCTATAGCGCTCAGCTTTCTAATCCTTGCGATGATACGCAAGCAAATATTTATATGCGAAGCGTTTTATTCACGAAATTATATAATGCAGCGGTTCAAAGGCACCAACCAGTAACGCCCTTACTACAGGAATTAACTGAAAAAATTCAATCTAAAAGAATCGATGTGGCCCAAGAAGGGGTATTGCTTACTTTTAAAGATCTTGCCCATCGGTTGCTGAGTCATGTGAGGCATAGCGGGATGATTTATGATAGCAATCCCCGTCAGTATGCCGTTTACGGCGAGAATGAGCAGAGGCTAGTAATCACATTCTTTCCCTGTGTTCACACGCCACGGGTGGTATCAGGGTGTTCAAGATATTTTCCCGAGTTTAAAGACTCAGGAAAATAAATAGGCATAAGACAAGTAAAAGTGCCAGAAAGCTGGATTTTCCCGCTATTTCTGGTACTTTTACTTAATATAACTAAATAAAGCTGCATGGTGCGGCTTTATAGTGCCAAAAGCACTTCCACTTAGTCTGATAGGAGCCTCAATGGCAAACTCAACCAATAATCGCTACGAAGCGCTTATGCTCACCGTTCCGGAAATCACCGCGGACGAAGCAAAATCAATCGAGCAACAATTTGATCGTTTGATCGCTGATAAAAAAGGATCAATGGTATCCTTTGAAAAATGGGGCAAATTCCGTTTGGCGTTCCCCGTTAAAAAGAATGAATACGGTATCTATTTCTTGGCTCGCTTTGAAGCAGAACCAGAAGTGGTTGCGCAAGTAAACACCTTGCTTGAAGTTAAATTGCATGAACTTATTATGCGTTCTATGACCAGCAAGCTTGATGAAAAGCAATCATTGGTGTATCAACGCCCTCAATCATTGGAAGAAACTCCGGCTCGTGAAGTTGGTTCTTTCATGAAAGAGAGCAGAATGGATCACGATTCAGACGATAACGGCCAAGAACTCTAATTAAGAGGATACCCCATGACAAAAAAAATCAAATTAAAGATTAACGCTCGTTTACTCAAGAAAAGATTCCGCAAGCAAGGCTTTGGCGGTAAAAAGCACTGCCGTTTCTGCGGAAATGCTGAGCAACAAACTCACCTTGATTATAAAAACAGCACTTTCTTGAAAAACTTCCTCACTGAGCGTGGCAAAATTTTACCAGCACGTATTTCTGGTAACTGCAGCTTGCACCAGAGAGATTTGGCAAGAAATATTAGAAAATCTCGCGTTATGGCGCTCTTGCCATATGCGGCGGGTCATATCTAGTCCTGAGTGACCGAAAATAAATAAGTCCCGCTTTGCTGCGCTTACTGCGCAATAGAGCGGGACTTGAACTTGTCAGATAGTAATATTCTGGTAGAGTAGATAGTAACTAGATACGTTGAGAGGTTATTGCGAGGTCTTTACTCGGATTTCGCAGACAAGCAATCAATACATCTTCAAAAAATTACCACATTATTCGCCCTTCGACAGGCTCAGGGTGAATTTATCGATTAATAGAACTTCCCCGCTCGTGGTGAGCTTGTTGAACCATACGAGCGGCCTTTGTAGGACCCAAATGAATACCAACGACCGTTCACATATTCGTAATATTGCTATCATAGCCCACGTTGACCATGGTAAAACAACATTGGTAGACCAATTGCTTAAGCAATCAGGTACCATTAAAGCTGAGTCTGCTGACCGCGTGATGGATTCAAACGATCTTGAGCGTGAGCGTGGTATTACCATTTTGGCGAAAAATACGGGGGTAGTGTATAAAGATTATGCCATTAACATCGTAGACACTCCCGGCCACAGTGATTTTGGCGGAGAGGTTGAACGTACGTTGCAAATGGTCGAAGGCTTCTTGTTGCTCGTTGATGCCGCAGAAGGGGTATTGCCCGGTACACGATTTGTATTGCAAAAAGCGCTTCAATTAGATTTAAAACCGATCGTTTTGATTAATAAAATCGATCGTAAAGATGCTGATATTGAAAGAACGGAATCTGCAGTACAAGATTTATTCTTAGATTTAGCAGCAAATGAAGAACAATTAGTCTTCCCTCATTTATATGGATCAGGTAGATCAGGGTATGTGTCTACCGATAAAAATGCACGCGAAGGGGATATGACTCCGCTTTTTGAAGCAATCATCAAGCATGTGCCATCGCCAAAAGCGAAAGCAGATAAATTGCAATTCTTAGTTACCAATCTTGATCACTCAGATTTCTTAGGGCCTATCGCAATCGGCCGTATCTTTAGCGGTTCTATGAAAGTGGGCGGCCAAGTGATCTGCTGCAAAGATGATAAAGTAAGTTCTCCTATCAGAATTACTAAAATTTATAAATTCGTGGGCCTCGCACGCGTTGAGACCGATGAAGCGGGCGTGGGTGATATCGTTGCGGTGACCGGTTTTGATGAGCCGGTTTCAATTGGTACCACGCTGTGCGATGTGGGCGCTCCATTGCCACATCCGTATGTAAAAGTTGATGAGCCAACCGTTTCGATTTACTTCTCAGTAAACGATTCTCCGTTTAGCGGAAGAGATGGCAACTTCTTAACTTCTCGCCATTTAAAAGATCGCTTAGAAAAAGAGCTTCGAACTAACGTTGCATTGCGTGTTGAGCCAACTTCTTCACCTGAATCTTTCAAAGTTTCTGGCCGTGGCCAATTGCACTTGGGTGTCTTGGTGGAAAACATGCGCCGTGAAGGATTCGAATTACAACTTTCAGCGCCTGAAGTAATTTACAAAACAATCAACGGCGTAAAACATGAGCCGATTGAATATGTGTTGCTCGATATTCCGCAAGAAAGCCAAGGCGTGGTTATGGAAAATATGGGTCGCAGAAAGGCGATCATGACTGGCATGCATATGTATGATGATGGCCGTATGCGTTTAGAATTCCATGTTCCATCTCGCGCATTGCTCGGATTTAGAAGCCAATTCTTAACCGATACACGCGGAAACGGAATCGTAAACTTTAGTTTCCATGGATATGAGCCGTATAAAGGCGATATTCAAACCCGTAATAAAGGTGCGATTGTTTCTATGGAAAAGGGTGTTGCTACCGGTTTTGCATTGGATAATTTGCAAGAGCGCGGCATTCTCTTTATTAAGCCCGGCGATGAGGTTTACGAGGGCATGATTATTGGTGAATCAAGCCGTGATGATGATATGGATGTGAACCCTTCTAAAGAGAAGAAGCTCACAAACATGCGCGCATCTGGTTCTGATGATGCAATTAAACTTGCACCACCTAAGCCAATGGATCTTGAAATGTGTATGGAATGGATTCGCCCTGATGAATTGATTGAGGTGACTCCGCAACATATTCGTTTGCGCAAGAAAATCTTACGCGCAAACATGCGTAAATAAGGTTTTGGCATGATCGATAACTTAATTGCAAAACTCGCGTCTCATTTTGGTCAATGCCATCAAGAATGCGATGCAAAAGAGATTGCTCGCCAGAATATGGATAATTTTGATGATGAGCAGAAAATTCAGTATGTGCATCATGTTTGCCATATGTATGGCGTTATGAGTGCGATTGCTAAATTTTTTGCCCTTGCATTTGTGGTGCAGACTATTATCTTTAATATTTTCTTTAAATTACGATAAGCTCTACTTAAAAATTTTAAAAAACTTATCGAGCAAGAAATTTATTTTAAGGCCGTTCGTGGTGAGGAGCGATGCTTGCATCGCGTCTCGAATCCATACGGCCGTTAATTTATATGATTTCAATTTATTATTATGGTTCGATAACGCTCACTATCGTGAGCTACTCACCACGAACGGGTAAAAAGTTAAATTTTAGAGCGAACCTTCTTTAGGTTACGATAAAAAAGCCTTTTAATTGCGCAAAATTCGCAAAAAATTAGTAAACCCATTATGATATGCATAATGGGTTTATTTTTTATGTAATTACCGCGAGATTTCTTATGCAGATCACTAAAAAAACAGTTTTTGTTTCATTTTTAATAGCAACCTCTTTTACGCATGTTGCTAAAGCGCATCATCCGTCTCATCATGAACATATGTTCGCTGAGAGCGCGAGCAGAAATGAATTAGCTAAAGCATACTTAACCAAGTGTGCCGAAACACACCATTTTGCTGATGAATTAGAAAAAGCTCGCTGCTACCAGCCTTGGATAACTCCCAAACAAGCTTTTGGAGTAGGTGCAGTATCTGGAGCTGCCGTGATGGCAATTCTCTGGATTCTTAGCAGTAAATAAGGCATCTATGATGAGCTCAAAAATCATTATATTACTTTTTTCATTTTCACTAATAAATACAATTTCATTTGCTATGGAAGCAGCTCAGGGAAGCCAGAGAAAAGAATTAAAAATTTATCGTCAGAGCAGTTTTGAAAATCTTACATCTCCTGAAAAATGGGAGCAGTATCATGCGCTTGAGAGAGCTTTTCGCGATCAAGCGTTAGCTATGAATCAAGATGAAGAAAGCTCAAGGCATGCCAATAAGCTTTTGAGAGAAAAGCAAAATCAAGTTAATATCCTGCTCGAGAGATTACATAATCGTAATTGGAGAATTGTTGCCCTAACTGCTTTGGGAACTGCTGCAGGAGTGTTAATGGTTAAGGCTGCATGGGATAAAAGTAAAACGATATAATAACAAGAATAATTAACAGGACAATTTATGCTTAATTGTAAAACGTTAGTTTTATGTATGTTTTCTCTTATGAGCAGCTTTTCATTAGCAATGGAAAAGGCTCCGGAAGCTCCCGAGAGGATTTTAACAAAACGAGGGCGATCACGATCGTTGCCAAAAATGGCTGATTTAAGAGCGCAAGATTTGGCTCGCCAGGCTCAAGATGAAGATTATAAAAAATTAGTTGCAGCATTAGAAAAACAAGAAAAATTAATTGCCAGAATAGAAAGAAAGGTTGCACTCAATCAACGACTTTTGCAAGTTCAAGATGAAAGAATGGCAAGCCTTGAGGCTGAGAGAGATGCTATGAAAGCGCAAAGAGATAAAGCTATAGAAGAAAAAGATACATTGGTAAAAAATCAGAAAAAGAGAGATGGAAAAATCGTAGCGGGAACAGTCTTAGCTACCTTGAGCGGAGTAATTGCCTTGGGACGAGTATTAGATCCAAAATAGCAGGAATTGCCATGAATCAGCAGCTAAGAATTTTGCTTACCAGTTTCGCTTTTATGAATTTTGCACCATTAATGGCAATGCAAGAACCACAGCCGAGAAAAATTGCTATTTATGATAGTAGCGCTGCTTTCAATGCACTTACCTATGAAAAGCGCTGGGAAGAATACAATGGACTGACGAATGTTGTTTGCGATCAAAACGCGAGCATTAACGAACTGGAAAAACAACTTCTTGAAATGAAAGAATTAAGAAGAAGAAATGCTTGGAAAGTAGGAGCGATTACTTTTGTATGTACTGCGGTAAGTGTCGGGGTGCTGGTAAAATTAATCGATAAGAAAAAACAATAAAAGGATGATAATGTATCAGGGTTTTAAAATTTCACTTTTTAGTTTAGCTTTCTTGGCAATTTTGCCTCTTGTTGCGATGCAATCAGAGGATGTGCCTGAATGGAGAAGAGGGCCTAAGCCTCAACTTAAGCCTAATAGTCCAAGTTTTGGGCGTCGCCGATCGCTTTCTAATGAAGATAGACGCTTAAATATTTCTGCAAAGAAGCTGCAAGGTATTTTAAAAGATATGCCTTTTAAAAAAGATGAATTAAAACCGGATCCAAAAATTTTTACTCAAAGCGTCTCTGAGCCTTCTTCTCCGGCCAGCTCACGTCAAGCATATAGCAGAGAAGTGCTCCTGGCATTTGCAGAGGCTCATAAAAAAGCCCCAAACAAGATGATTGATATAAAAGTGCTTCTATAAAACCAAAACTTCACGAACTAATTAAAGAAGTAGCATACTGCGTAAAGGCTTATATGAATACATTCATGAATAAAGTATTAATTTTAGGAATGTTGTATGGCTCTGCCATGATTGCAATGGATAATCCTCCCGCTTACAATCGAAATGCAGCAATTTATAGTCCCGCCGACGTAAGGGCGGATCAGCAAAAATTTGAATCTTTCAACGCTGATCAAAGGATAGACGCATATGTAGCATTGAGAGCGGATCGTGCAGAACTTCTGGATAAGGTGAAAAAATTAGAAGAAGAAAATAAATCGATTTCAGGGTTTCTAAAGGCGCGTGATCATCAATCGAAAAGTGAAAAAATAAACCACAAAACAGATCTAATTGTGACGGGCATGGGAGTAGCATTGCTTACGGCAATTGCAACCGTTGGGATTATGACTTTCTTGCAAAGTAAATCTGTTTCAGTTCCCTCAAAATAGATAAAAAATCTTGATGAAGAGATATAAAATTATAGTTGCCTACGATGGCAGCGATTATTATGGTTGGCAAGTGCAGCCCGAGCAAAAAACGGTTGCGGGAGTTTTGCAAAATACGTTTAAAGAAGTATTTGGCAAAGAGATTGTAATTGCTGGTGCTTCTCGCACCGATGCGGGCGTGCATGCCTTGGGCCAAACGGCGGTGTTTACTACCGATTTAAATATTATTGCGCAAGACTTGCATCAGGCATGGCAAAATAGGTTGCCCGAATCAATTCTGATTCGCAGCATTGAGGAAGTTCCGCTCGATTGGAATCCACGCGCGAATGTGAAACAAAAAACGTACCATTATCATTTCTTTCAAGAGCGGCCGTTGCCGATGCTCGCGCGCTATGGCTATTACTATCGCTATCCGGTAAACCTTGAGAAACTCAAAGAGGCGCTTACTATCTTTGTGGGGACTCATGATTTTAGATCATTTTGCACCGGGGATGATTATGAGAATACGGTGCGGACTATTGATGAAGTTGGCGTGGAATATGTGTGGTTCGAGACGAACTCTGCGAGTTCTCCTCACCATGAGCGGGTTTTCTTTTCCGCTCATCCTGAGGAGCAGCGAAGCTGCATCTCGAAGGAGCGGCCCAACGCCTATCGCATCATCATCAAAGGCCCGGGATTTTTGCGTTACATGATCCGCAGAATTTCTGGCGCTTGCCTGGAAGTTGCTTCACGTGATACCCTAAGTCTTGCTGATTTGCAAAAAGCGTTAGATGCTAAAAATCCTTTACAGCTTTTGCCTACGGCTCCGGCTAAAGGATTGATGTTATACAAGATTATTT